>JBILYJ010000024.1:0-22567 GCA_044377795.1 Reyranella sp.
GCCACGTCGACCAGCGTGTTGGTCGGGTTGGCCGGCGTCTCGATCATGATGACCGGGATGCGGCCGCCCTTGGACGCGGCCAGCTTCCGGGCCTCGGCCACGGCGGCGCGGATCGCGTCCTCGTTGACGCCGTCGATGAAACCCACCGCGCCGATGCCGAAGCTCGACAGCGTCTTGGCCAGCAGGGTCTCGGTGCCGCCATAGAGCGGTTGCGAGTGGAGCACCACGTCGCCCGGCCGCGCGAAGGCCAGCAGCGTCGTGGAGATCGCCGACATGCCGGAGGAAAACAGCGTGCAGGTCTCGGCGCCCTCGTAGACCGCGAGCCTGTCCTCGACGATCTCGCTGTTGGGATGGTTGAAGCGCGAATAGACCAGGCCGGCGGCGCTGCCGGCGGGCGGCGTCTTGCGGCCCGAGGCATAGTCGAAGAAGTCGCGGCCCTCCTCTGCCGAGCCGAACACGAAGGTCGAGGTCAGGAATACCGGCGGCTTCACCGCGCCTTCCGACAGCGCCGGGTCGTAGCCGTAGCTCAGCATCAGCGTCTCGGGGTGGAGCTTGTGGTTGGCGATATGGGTGCGGGACGGGCGCGGCGCGGTCATGGCGTGTCTCCTGTCGCAGGGGCGGGCGTCTCCACATGATGACGGCAAGGTGTGTCGAAACGGTGTGCTCTCCTCCGTCGTCTCGACCGGAGCCGAGCGTAGCTCGGCGGAGTGGAGAGACCTTTTTTCCTCGATTTGGCGGCATTAGGTGGAAAAAAGGTCTCTCCGCTTCGCGCTTCGCGCTCCGGTCGAGACGACGGCTACGCCCCCATCAACGCCGCGATCTCCGCGCGGACGCCGTCGGAGCGGCGGTAATACTGGTGCGAGCCGGAGAAGCCGTCGTCGTAGTCCTTGAAGCCGCTGCAATCGATCCTGCGGTAGGTGGCGGGCGGGAACAGGGTGCCGTCGCCGCCGCCGCGCGGCCCGTCCTGGCCGAGGCGCCGGCAGAAGTTCAGCGTCTCGCTGAGCTTGTCGAGCACCTGGTCGCGCCGGTTGTGCAGGATGGTGATGCGCCGGCCGAGCCGGGAGAGCGGGGCGAGGCTGTTGGTGACCGCCTGGTCGAAGGCGTCGTCGACGATGTCGGGCGCCGCCATGAAGATGTGGTCGAACATCCCGGCATCGCCGTTGCCGTTGTCGAACCAGGCCTGCACCGCCCCCTGCAGCGCGAGGTTGCCCATGCTGTGGGTCAGCAGGAAGGTCCGCCGGCCGTTCGCGCGCGCCTTCTCGAGGATGGGCAGCAGGTTGGCGAAGAAGCGCATCAGCGGCAGGCCCGAGCCGCCGGCCATCTTCTGGTCCGAGCGGTAGGGTAGGGTCGGGAAGGGGATGGTCAGCAGCTGGCCGCGCGAGGGCCAGCTGAAGGTGACGACCGTCGTGTCCGCATCGCCCACGCCCGAGGCGGCGAGCCACTCGCGGTTGAAGGCGGCACGCGTCAGCGCATTCTCGAAGCTGTTGGAGAAGCCGTGGATGAAGACGAGGATGTTGCGCCCGCCCTCGGCCAGGTCGTCGAACGCCGTCTGGCTGAAGCCGCCCTTCTGCAGATCATGGATCGAGCGGATGGCGCCCACCGTGTCGGCCGTCAGCCCGGCGCTGTCGACGAAGGCCGTGCCGTAGGTCACCTGCAGCGGGTTGTCGGGCGCCACCATGCTGAACGTGTAGTTCTCCGGCCGGTCCGCCGGATGGTTGGCGATCCTGTTGGTGGCGAAATAGACGGTGGTCGTCATGATGCTTCCCCCGAATTGCCTTCCAGCGTGATCCCTTGCCGCTTTTTGTCAATCTGCATGGTTGCAGGTGCTAGACTGCAGGGATGACGACGTCCCTTCGCGAGGCTTGGGCGACCCTGCCGTCCCGGCTCAAGCTGCTCGAGCCCATGCCGTTCTCCGACGGCGAATGGTCGGTGCTCGAACGCCTTCACGCGCGCTTCAACGATCGCGAGGCGCATACGCGGTTGCCGATGGCGATCGCCCGCTTCCGCGATGCCGCGGTAAAGGAGATCTTCGACCGGGCGCGGCAGTTCGACGATGTCGTGACGGTGAACGTCGACGAAAGCTGGGAGGAGAGAGTTGCCGGCGGTGAGGGCGATCCCATGGCGCCCTGGGTGCAACTCTACAACGAGGAGGTCGATGCGATGATGGGCGTGCTCGTTCCGCCCGCGTCCTATCGCAAGGAGCACTACGCCTACGGAAGGTTCGTCTTTCCCGAGCCGCACGGGCTGCATACCGACCACAGCCTGGAGGATCCGGCGGCCGGGGGCGAGCCGATCTGCATCGCCCGCATCGAGACCCTGGGCACGCACTATGTCGACGGCGACTACCGGGTGCTGGATGCCGCGACGCAGGGCATGCTGAAGGCGCTGCGCTATTGGACTCCCGCTCCCGAGGGCGAGCCCGAGCAGGTGTTCGAGGCGCTGCTGAAGCGCGGCACGCTGAAGACCATACCGGTCAACCACGTCATGCTGATGGTTGCCGGTAACGGCTCGGAGAGCGCCCAGGTCACCCAGCACATCTCCGCCCGCCCGCCCGAGGGTGGCCTGCACTCGGCCTTCTTCCAGCGACAGTACCGTCTGGTACCGTCGCCGTAGGCCGATCTCCGGTTGGAGCGGCGGGCATTAAGTTCCGCCGCTTCGGGAGGGGGAACCGTGCAGCCGTCGGGACGTTGAAGCCGTAAGCCCGATTGCAGCGCCGAGTTTACGCCGACCTCACGCCAACTTTGGAGTTTACCCATGCGAAGCGCCATCCCGCTTGTCGCACTTTTTTGCATCGCGTTGACTGTACCCGCCCTCGCGCAGGGGCGTGGCAATAGCGGCGACAAGGGTGGGGGGTCCGACAAGGGTGCCGAGCAGGGACAAGGCCAGGGTCAGGGTAAAGGCAAGGGCCAAAGCCAGGATCAGAACGAGGGACAGGGACATGGCCAGGCCCAAGGGCGCGGGCAGGGCAACGCGCAGGGCGGGCCGCAACAGGTGAACGTCGTCGTGACCGACCGCGATCGAGGCGCCGTGCAGACCTACTACCGGAACGAGTTCGCAACGGGCAACTGTCCGCCGGGCCTTGCGAAGAAGAACAATGGCTGCCTGCCGCCCGGACAGGCGAAGAAGTTGTGGAGCATCGGGCAGCCGCTGCCGCCCGCGCTGGTCTTCTATCCGCTGCCCACTGTGCTGCTGTCGACGCTCACGCCGCCGCCGCCCGGCTATCAGTATGTGCGCGTCGACGACGACGTGCTGCTGATGATCACGGCAACGCGGATCATCACGAGTCTCGTTTCGAACCTCGGCGGCTGACCCGGTGACGGCTCCATGCCGGAAGCCTCGATTATGCCGTCTACATGCTGGACCCGTCGGGCAACGTCGTGACCTGGAACAGCGGCGCGGAGCGGTTCAAGGGCTACACCGCGGCCGAGATCGTCGGCAGCCATTTCTCGCGCTTCTATGCCGAGCTGCCCGATGGCGAGATGTCCGGCATACCGCGCCTCGGCAGGCCCTTCCTGCAGGTCCATCTCGACCACGCCATCGCCGAGGTGACGCGGGGACGACTCAAGTCGCCAGGATGACAGAGGTTCAGGGGCTGCTGCGCCCCACCTTCGGCTCGGTGCCTGCGAGCAGGCGCGCGATGTTGGCGCGATGGAGCGCGATCACGTAGAGGCCGCCGGCAATGACCAGCAGGCGATAGGCCAGCGGCTCCGGCAGGAGGCAGACGAGGATCGCCGCCGTCACCGCGGCCAGCATCGAGGCGAGCGACACGATCCGCACGAGCGCCAGCACGGCGACGAAACCGACCGCCGCGCCCACGCCGACCGGCCACGACAGGGTGAGCAGCACGCCCAGTCCCGTCGCCGCCGACTTGCCGCCGGTGAAGCCCAGCCAGATCGAGCGGCTGTGCCCCAGCAGCACGGCCAGGCCGCACAGGCACACGGCCCACGGCACCCACGCCGCCGGCGGCTGCAGCCAGGGAAAGAGCCAGCGCGCGAGAAGAATGGCCGCGACACCCTTCAGCACGTCGACCAGCAGCACCGCGAGGGCCGGTCCCTTGCCCAGCGTGCGCAACACGTTGGTCGCGCCGGTCGAGCCGGAACCGTGCTGGCGGATGTCGATGCCCTTGAGCAGCCGGCCCGCAAGATAGCCCGTGGGAATCGAGCCCAGGAGGTAGGCCGCGCCGATTCCGGCGATCCCGAACAGCGAAATGACAAGTGGCGACGTCGCGTCGTGCAGCGGAAGGCTCCTTCGGATCCGTCCCGACTGTAGCGCACACAGTCGCGACCGCGCGCCATCCGCTTGCCGCGTTCACACCTCCTGCACTAGTGTTTCGCCCGCAAGCTCAAGGGGCAGCAAGGCCCCCGAGTTCAGGGAGGATCAAGTATGCGTACACCGACTCGTCGCGGGCTCATCGTTGCGGGTGCGGGCGCTCTCGCGGCGCCGGCGCTCTTCACCACGTCGTCGCGGGCGCAGGGCGCGTTCCCGAACAAGCCGATGCGCATCATCGTGCCCTATCCCGCGGGCGGCCAGACCGACGGCATCGCGCGCGTCTATGGCGAGTATCTCGGCCGCAAGCTCGGCCAGTCGGTCGTGGTCGAGAACAAAGGCGGGGCCGGCGGCACGATCGGCGTGGCCGAGGTCAAGCGCGCGGCGCCCGACGGCTACACCATCCTCTGTACCATCTCCTCGTCCCTGATCCAGAACCGGGTCACGGTGAAGGACCTGCCGTACGATCCGGAGAAGGACTTCACCTATCTCACCATGACGACCAGCCTGGGCGGTCCGGTCGTGGCGGCCGAGAAGACCGGCGCGACCAACCTCAAGCAATTCGTCGAATACGCCAAGAAGGTCGACAAGTTGAACTTCGGCGCCTACGGGCCGGGTTCGACGCCGCAGATGCTGATCGAGACGATGGCCAAGCAGTACGGCTTCAAGGTCGAGATCGTGCAGTATCGCGGCGAGGCGGCGATGTGGGCCGACGTGACGTCGCAGCAGCTCGATGGCGGCGCGGGCAGTCCCGCGGGGGCGTCGCCGGTGATCGCCTCCGGCAAGGGCCGGGCCATCGCCATGATGGGTGACCGCCTGCCGGCCTTTCCCGGCGTGGCGACGATGACGGAGCAGGGCGCGGTTGGCGGTTTCTACGAGACGCGGGCCTTCGCCGCCTTCGCCGTCCCGGCCGCGACGCCGAAGGACATCGTGAAGAAGCTGTCCGACACGCTGATCGAGGCCGGCACGGACGAAAAGGTGAAGGCGCTGATGGCCAACTATCTGATCGTGGGCCCGCTCAGCTTCGAGGAGACCAACAAGGTCTTCAAGCGCGACACCGAGATCATGCTGAAGGTGATGAAGGAAATCGGAATCAAGGCTGCAGAGTAGCCGGCCGCGCGAAGCGCCGCCCGGTTGGGCCACACACCCGAAACAGGAGCCCGGCGTTGGGATGGCATGACGCTTTGGCGGCGAAGTCCGCGGAGATGGGCAAGACCTCCGCGGAGTTCAGGGCCGGCGCCCGGCGTAAAGCCGGCGCGACATGCCTCTTTCTGATTGCTGCCGGTGCCGTTGGATACTTCGGGGGCTGGGCGTGGGCCGCGATCCCGGGAGCCGTGGCCGTCTGGTCGGCGTTCCAGACCAGGAGCGCGACCCTGATCGCTTCGCGACTGGAGGTCCTGGAGAAACAGCGCCGACCCGATCGCCCGTGAAGATCCCTTGAACCCCGGGCGATGGCGCTGGCACAGTCCGGAGCGCCACGAGATGCAGCAACAACGAAGGAACGCACGATCATGTCTTTCACCCTGACCAGCGACAGCTTCAAGGAAGGCGCCGCCCTCGGCATGGAGCACATCCTGTCGGCCGAGTACGGCTTCGGCTGCGGCGGCGGCAACAAGTCGCCGCACCTGCGCTGGTCCGGTGCTCCCGAGGGCACGAAGAGCTTCGCCGTCCACTGCTTCGATCCGGACGCGCCCACCGGCTCGGGCTTCTGGCACTGGGTGGTGGTCAACATTCCCGCCGGCACGACCGAGCTCGCGCTCGACGCCGGCAACCCGAAGGCGGGCCTGCTGCCGAAGGGTGCGCTGCAGACGCGCACGGACTTCGGCGCCCCGGGCTATGGCGGCCCATGCCCGCCGCAGGGCCACGGCCCGCACCGCTACGTGTTCACGGTGTTTGCCGTGAAGGAAGAGGCGCTGCCGGTTGCTGCCGATACCTCCGCCGCCATCGTGGGCTTCCAGCTGCATTTCAATACGCTGGCCAAGGCCGCGCTTACCGGTACTTTCGAGCGATCGGCTTAGAAGGCCGAGCGAAGCCCGGCCTTCTAAGCCGGTGAGCGTCAGGACATTGCCTTCGGCAATGTCCGGGAGCGACGTATGGCTCTCTCCACCACTATCTTTCATCCAATGGCGGGAACTTCCACTTCCCATTCCGGATCGGCAGGAACGACCCGTCATCCACGCCGACCTCGTCGGCGATGCGCTCGTTCGTCACCTGGTTGAGCGCCAGGATGAGGTCGCCGTTCTTCTTCGGATCGAGCGCCAGGTTGGCCATCTCGTCGGGATCGGCCTGCAGGTCGTAGACCTCGAGGTCGTTCTTCGCGAGCAGCTCTTCCATCGTCTTCGGCGTGTTGAAGGCGACAGGCGAGAAGTAGCGCGAGAAGCGGTAGCGGCCGTCGAAGATGCTGCGGATCGATGTCCGGTTCCGGAAGTCCGGCGGATGCCCCGCCAGCATCGCCTCCTGCTGGGCCGGTGGCTTGGTCCTGTAGGTGCGCGTGTCGATCGTCATCGTGGCCCATGTCGGGTCCGAATAGGACAGCATGTCGAAGTTGAACAGAGTGGCCGGTCGCACGGCCTTCTCTCCAGCGGCGTCCGGCTCGCGCAGCAGCGCGGAGAAGTCCTTGCCCGGCAATCCCCCGCTTGCACGGGCGCGGGCGGCGCCGTCCTTGCCGGTGAGCGCCAGGATCGTGGGCGTGAGGTCGAGTTGCGAGGTCAGCGCGTGGCACTGTTTGCCGCCCGCGAAGGCCGGATGCACGATCATGAGCGGCAGGTGGTTCTGCTGCCGGTACGTGGTCGTGCCCTTGCCGCGCATCTGGTGGCTGCCGCCCAATTCGCCATGGTCCGCCGTGAAGACGACGATGGTGTTCTGCGCCATGCCGTTGTTCTCGAGCGCCGCCATCAGGCGCTCCACCTTGGTGTCGCAGTCGCGGATGGCGTTGAAGTAGTAGTCGCGGAGCGCCCGCCAGCGCCGGTCCTCGTCGGGCCAGGCGCCGACCAGCAGGTCGATGGATTGCTGGTAGTAGAGGTGCGCTTTCGGCCGCCCCGGCGCATCGAGCGGCTGGTGGCGGCTCGCCGGCAGCGGCACGCCGTCCCAGGTCGCGCGATAGAGTTCGTCGTCCGGGGCGCGGGCGATGCCGAACGCATGGCGCTTGCCCTGGATGTTCTCAGCTCCGATGTCGGAATCGAAATACATCGTGTCGTGCGGGTTCACGAAGTTGACGGCGAGGTACCAGTTCTGTCCCCTGGTGCGCAGCGTCTGCGCTTCCGTGCGCAGCCACGAGATCGCCGTCGCCAGCGTGCCGTCGTCGTACGAATAGCCGCCCAGGGTTCCGTCGATCATGTCGCCGATGCCGAAGAAGTCCTGGAACCCGTAGGACTGCAGGGTCTTGCGATAGTCGAGCAGCGGCGCGTCGACCGGCTTGTCGTTGAGATCGAGGTTGGCCGAGAGATGCCATTTGCCCTGATAGGCAGCGTGATAACCCAGCTCGGCGAGCCGGTGGCCGATCGTCTTGATGTTCGTCGAGAGGTCGCGCTGCCAGATGGCGTTGAGGTTGTCGGCGATGCCGGTGTGCTGGATGTGCTGGCCGGTATAGACGACGGAGCGCGCCGAGGAGCAGACGCAGGAGGCGGCCTGGTGATTGAGGAAGGTGACGGCCCTCTTCCTGATCGCCTCGCGCGCCGGCACCGGGAACGGCCACTGCGGGAAGAAATGCTCCTGGTCGACCAGCACGAAGAGGATGTTGTAGCCGGAGGGCATCGCGGCATTGGCGGGAGCGGCCGGCGAGGGGGCCGGGGCCTGCGCCTGCGAGACCCTGCCGGCCAGCAGGGTCGTGCCCAGCAGGGCGGCCCCGGAGGCCATGGCCGCGCGCCGTGACGGGAGGGACGAGTCGTCTTCGGGCATCTTCATCCGGTTGCTCCTGTGAAGGCGCCTCATGCTACGCGGACCGGGCGGTCGATTGCATGCGAAATGAACTCGGCGTTTGGTGCGCACTGACGTAGGTTCCGCGAAAGGGACCTACGAGCGGCCGCATTGCGTGCGCCCACGGTGTCGGCATCAGGTGATGTAGACCTGCCCACGATGATAGTTGAGATAGGCTCGCTGGTTGTCGGAGAAGCCTTGCGCCAGCCACGGCATCGGCGCTTCCGAGAAGCCGAGCTGTTTCCACGCCTGCTCGCCGAGCCCGAGCCGGCGAAGATCGTCCCGGGCGAAGCGCGGCGAGATACGGACCTCGCCGCTGTCTTCGAAGGAAAGGAAACCACGATCGAAGAGCAGATCGGCATCGGGCGTCAGCAGGAGACCGTTGGCGCCGTCGAGGCGCTGGGCCGGCGTTTCGCAGGATCGCCACGGCCTGATGTGGCTGGCGATCAGCAGGGCAGGATTGGTGATGCCGGTGAGCCGGCAGGCTTTCTCCATCTTCTGCACGTTCGACCGGAATGTGCCCTGTCCGCGGCGCGCCTGGATCGTGGCGTTGCGTATCGTGTTGTCCAGGGTCAGGTCGCTGCGAATGCCGGCCTCGACGCGGTCGTCGAGTTCGTCCGTGACGGTGCGGAAGGCCAGCCGGTTGGCGCCCCCGGTCTCGAGCCCGACCATGTCGACATGCGCTTGCGCCGTGACGATGTCGTGGATTTCGCGTGGAATGGCGGCGAGGTAGACGCCCTGGTTGCCGTCGCCGGAGGACGCGCGAATGGGCGAATACTTTTCAGGCAGCAGCGGCCCGATCAGGGCCAGCAAGTCCTTCGGGCGCACCGGCGGGTCCAGGCGGGTCCAGAAAACCGGCAGAAGCCACCCTTCGTTGTTCCAGTACGCGCCGGTCGCGCCGAACTCCGACGGCTTGGGCGCGGTGAAGGCGAAGTCCGCAACCCGTCCGACATAGCGAATGAGCTGGTTCGCATAGGAGAGGACCAAGTCCCCCGGATTCGCCGCGCGCATATTGTCGTAGAAACGGTTGCGGGCGCCGTTGCTGGAGGTCTTGGGCGACCACAGGTACTGATGCTCAATCTCCTGATTGAACGTCTGCTTGTGATTGACCCACCAGTATTGGCGCATGCGAAGGGTAGTCTAGCCGCTGCCTGCGACACGGGCCAAGGGCCCCCCGGCGAAACCCGGCCCCCAAATCCCCCCTTTCGTTCGGGCGGGGCGCCCGCCATAAGACGGGGCGGGGGAGGGCCGATCGACGGCCTTCGTGTTCGACAGGGAACTGAGATGGCCGGGCTGTTGGGGGATCGCGGGACACAGGTCCTTAGGCTCTTCGTCGCGGGGACGGCCGGCGCGTTGCTGACGGCCTGCGCCAGCAGCGAGAGTACGTCCTACCAGGAGCAGGCCTTGCGGGCGTCGGAGGGCGGCGACCTCAAGGCCGCGACCATCCTGGCGCAGAAGGAGGTCGAGAAATACTCGGCCAACGACCAGTGTTCCGCCACCACCAACTATAATTGCGGCACCCTGGCGCTCGCCTATAGCAGCCTGGCCGAGTACCAGATCCGGAGCGGCAACCTGGCGGCCGGCGAGCGCAGCTTCGACCGCGCCAAGGGCACGCTGCAGCAGGTCCCCAAGGACAACAAGCCGAGCGCCACCGGCATGGTCTATCGCGACGTGTCCGAGGCCTTCTGGAAGGTTGGCGACAAGCGGCGCGCCATCGCCGTCTTCAAGGAAGGCACCACCCGCGGCGCCGACGAGTGGCTCTACACCACCTCCGCCGCCAAGGCGGTCGCCCAGCAGGAGGGCCGCCCCGTGCCCGCCACGCCGGGCATGCCCACGACACCCGGCGTCCAGGCCGCGCCGGGCGCCCCCGTTCCGCTGGGGCCGGCGGTCACGCCGGCCGCGGCGACCGAGACCGACACGATGGTGAAGTCGACCCCGCTCGGCGATCCCGCGCCAGGCGCACCGGCCGTCTACGACCCGATGCGCGGCCGGCCGCCCAGTTCGGCCGAACCGGCGCCCGCACCGTTATCGCCGAGCCCGCTCACGCCGACCCCGCTGCAGCGGTCGCGCTGAGGCGGCGTCCGTCCCGTAACGCGAAGGAACACGGAATGAAGGACTGGCTGTTGGCCGGAGCAATCAGTCTCGTGGCCGCAGTTGCGGCCGCCCTTGCATTCGGGGCGTGGAAGAACAGCGACTTCGTCGATGGCCAGAGCGATCGGTTGACCATGGAAGGGACGTTCGTCAACGGCTTCTACGACCAGGGTGACAACAAAGGCATCAAGGATGTCGGCTTCATTGCGCTGCCCAACAAGCACGTTACGGCCGTGAGAAAGCTGGACTCGCGCGTGATCTACGATGCGTCTTACACCACAGGGCCCGATCATTTCCGCGTCGTTCCCAAAGTCGAGAACGCCCAGCGCTGCGTCCTGCTGTTCGGCGATTCGTTCACGTTCGGCGAGGGCGTGAATGACGACGAAACCTCCGCGGCCCAGATCGTTGCCAGGAGCAAGGGGCAGGTCGAGGTCAAGAACCTGGGGATCGGCGGCTGGGGACCGCACCAGTTCCTGTCAGGGCTCCAATCCGGCCGCTTTCAGAAGGCGATCACCTGCAAGCCGACCGATGCCGTCTATCTGTTCATACCGGCCCATACGGCCCGGGCGGCGGGGCGCGGCAAATGGGACAGGTTCGGTCCGCGTTTCGTCGTGGACGACAAAGGGCGGGCGGTGCGTGACGGGAACTTCAACACTGTCGGCAAAAGCTGGCGCGAGCTGGTCGGGTTCAATCGCCTGACCGAAAGCGAGGAGGAGGAGCTGGCGGCGGCGATCATCACCGAAGCCTCGCGCGAGCTGGAGCGCCTGTATCCCGGCATTCGCTTTCATGTCTTCACCTGGGACGGTGTCACCGCCGGCGTGATCCAGCGCCTGAAAGACAACGGCGTGCGCGTGCACACGATCCGTCAGATCATTCCCGACTATTCCGATTCGTATCTGATCGCCCCGCCGTTCGAGTATCACCCCACGGCGGCTGCTTATCAGCGAGTAGCCGAGTACTTCCTCACGCTCGTGAAATAGTTTGAGCCGGAAAGTGTCGGGCGCCTGCACCCCCATCCCGCCGCGCCGCGCCGCATGAGCGGACGCGCGTCCGGCCGGGCGCCCTCGTTGATCGGCGGCATGGCGCTTGCCGCCGCGACGGTGGTGATCTGCCTGCTCGCCGGCGAAGCGATCTCGCGGCTGTGGGATCCGGGCGCGTCGCTGTGGCGCTGGCCGTTCCGTCTCGCCGAAGCGTCGGAGCCGGCCCCGGGGACGACTCAGTTCGCCTACGATCCCACGCTGGGGTGGGCGCCGATCGCCGGTTCCTCGGGAACGATGCTCGGCAAGTCCCTCTCGTTCACGGCGGAGGGCACGCGCGCCCAGAACCGCGAGGGGCCCAGGCCGAGCGGTCGGCTGATCGTCGCGTTCGGCGATTCCATGACCGAGGGCTATGCGGTCGGCGACGACGAGACCTGGCCCGCCGCGCTCGAGCGCCTCAGCGGCCGCCCGGTCCTGAATGCCGGTGTGCGCGGCTACGGCCTCGACCAGATGGTTCTGCGGGCCGAGCGTCTGGTTCCCGAACTGAAACCCTCGACGGTCGTCCTGGCCTTCATCGCTGACGACATTTCGCGCACGGCGCTATCGGTCCGCGATTTTCGCAGCAAGCCCTACTTCGTTCCCGACGGCGAAGGCCTCGCGCTGCGCAACGTGCCGGTGCCGGAAGCGAGCTTCCCGCCCTCGATGACGTGGGTGCTGAACCTGGTCGGCCATTCGCATCTCTTCGACCGGATCGTGACGCGCCTCGGCCTGCGGCCTTACTGGACGGGCCGCGAGATCGGCACGGGTGCCGATCCCTTCGTCGTATCCTGCCGCCTGATGGACCGGTTCGCCGCCCTGGCGAAGCGCGAGGGCGCTCGCTC
Organism: Reyranella sp.; assembly: GCA_044377795.1. GTDB lineage: Bacteria > Pseudomonadota > Alphaproteobacteria > Reyranellales > Reyranellaceae > Reyranella. The sequence goes on from JBILYJ010000024.1 coordinate 12,131, forward strand.
CCTGGTGGTGGCCCTGCCGGAGCAGGGGGTGTTCTTCGATGCGAAGGCGGCCGCCGGCCAGCACGAGGCGTTGACCCGGGTGCTGGGATGCGCGACGCGGGCAGGCCTCGCCACGCTCGACACGACCCCGGCCTTCAGAAGAGAGACTGTCGGCCGCGACATCGAGGCCTACTACACGATGATGCACTTCACCGGCCGTGGCGCCGCCCTCGCGGCACGCGAGATCGCCGCGGCGCTGGGTTTCGGCAAGCAATAAGGCGAGCGAACGAGCCGACAACGCAAGGCGCGGCAACTTCAAGGCGGAGGGGGCGTTGTCTCGTGCAGGAACGGCAAGGTCGCCTTTGTTTGGCCGGAAGAGTTGCCGATAATGGGCTCTCACGAAAGCGCCGGCAGCGCGTGGGTGGAGGAAGTGCGATGGCAAGGATGTCTGTGAAATTCGTAGCCGTCATGGGCATTGGCCTGGCGGCCGCCGCCTGCCAGAACGACGCCTACGGTCCGCCGACCGGCGCCTATCAGCCGGCGCCGGCCTACAACAACGGCTACTATGCGCCGCCGCCGCGCTATGCCTATGGGCAGCCGGCGCCGAACTACTATCCGAACCAGCAGGGCTATAATCCGTACCAGCAGGGTCAGGGCCGCTACAATCAGGCCGACGGGCGCCGCTACACCACGGTCACCGTGACCAACCGCGGCCAGAACGGCTATCGCGACGACGTCGTGCAGCAGCAGGTCGTCTGCGGCAGCCAGTATTACGATGGCTACCGCACCCGCACGGCGCCGAACTGCTGATCGAGAAATTGCGACAGGTGTAGGGCTTGGAGCGGGACGCATCCCGCGTTTGACGCCTTCTCCAAGTTGACTGCGCAGGAGTGCCGTTTTGCAGGTTGAGATGAGTAATCTCGCCCCGATCACCCAAGCCCGCTAAATACCACTCCCTGCGTTTGTGCGGGGAGAGGGTGCCTCAATGAAGAAAAACACTCCACGAATCATCATCAACTCCGACGTGCTCGCCCCGGCGGCGCTGGCGTTGCTCGAGGCCCGGGGGGCGGAGGTGCGGATGTTGCCGACGCGGGCGTCCGAGGCCGAGATGATCGCGGCGGTGGCCGAGGCGCCGACCCATGCGATCCTGGTGCGCACCACCAGGATCACGCCCGCCGTCTATGACGCCGCGCCGGACCTGCGGGTCGTGTCCAAGCACGGCGTCGGCTACGACAATATCGACGTCGCGGCCGCGAGCGCGCGCGGCATCGCGGTGCTGCGCACGCACGGCGCCAATGCCCGCTCGGTGGCCGAGCTGGCGCTGGGTATGATGCTCTCCGTGCTGCGCTACATGGTGCCGTTCGACACGGCGCTGCGGCAGGGCACCTGGCCGCAATCGGCCTTCATGGGCCGGGAACTGTCGGGCTCGAAACTCGGCATCGTCGGCTGCGGCGCCGTCGGCTCCTCGCTGGTCGCGCTCTGCCGGCCGTTCGATCTCGACATCCGGATCTACGATCCCTACCTCGCGTCCGAGGCGATCCCCGAAGGCGTCGGCCGCGTCCAGGTCCTCGATGAGCTTCTGGCGTGGGCGGACATCGTCACCTTGCATTGCCCGCTGACCGAGGAGACCGACCGCATGATCGACGCGGCGGCGCTCGCACGCATGCGCAAGGGCACGTTCCTGGTGAATGCCGGCCGCGGCCCGCTGGTCGATGACGTAGCGCTGGTCGCCGCGCTGGAGAGCGGCCATCTCGCCGGCGCCGCGCTCGACACCTTTGTCGTCGAGCCGCCCGATCCGAACCATCCGTTGTGGAAGCAGAAGAACGTGGTCTTCACGCCGCATATCGGCGGCTCGACCCGCCAGTCGCTGGAGCGGGTCGCCGTGCAGGCGGTGGAGAACATCTTCTACGTGCTCGACGGCACGCCGCCGCCGGCGAAGTGCGTGGTGGGCTAGGCGGCTTTCAGGGCGTAGGCCGCGACCTGCGCGCCGATCTCCTCCGGCCGGTTCTGCCAGCCGTGCTCGCCATGGCCGGGCATGGCGATGTTGTGGATCAGCGTGCCGAAGGGCGGGACGTAGAGGCCGCAGTGGTTGAGGGGCAGGGCGATGCTGGCGATCGCCTGGTTCGCGCCATCCTCGTTGCAGGTGGCGATGATGCCGAGCGGCATGCCGTCGAGGTCGTAGGGCTCGTCGCTGAAATCCCAGAAGACCTCGTCGATCAGCCGCTTCGCGAGCACCGAGACGTTGAACCAGTGAACCGGTGTGGCGATGATGAGCCCGTCGGCGTCGAGCAGCTTCTTCTGCACGGCCTTGAGCGAAAAGTCCGGCCGCAGGATCTCGAGCGCGCTGGTCGTGCCCTTTTTTTCCGCGGCCTGGAGGGCCTTCCTGAGCAAGCCATGGGCGACGCTCTTCTCGGCCGTCGGCGCGCACAGGATGCCGAGTATGTGCGTCATCGGGTCTTCCAGTGTTCGATGGCGGACACTCTAGCGGAAGCTGGCATGTTCGTGGCGAACGATCCTGCGACAGGGTGAGGCGTTGGGGCTGTGGGCCGTTGATCCCCCGGCTTGCCGGCAAGGGCCGACTTGAATCCAGAGAGTAGAAGCAGCCTGTTACTCTGGCCTGCGCGGCGCATACACTGGGGTCGAACGAACATTCGCTGCCCCGTGCCGACCGAAGGAGATGAAATGAATCCGATCGCCTCGAAAATCTCTACCGCCCTCCTTGGAGCCGCGCTTCTGGCCGGTCCTGCGATCAGCACCGCGATGGCCTGCACGCGCACGCTCTTCACGGGCGCCGACGACACGGTGATCACCGGCCGCAGCATGGACTGGATGGAAGATATGCACTCCAACCTCTGGGTCTTTCCTGCCGGCATGAAGCGAGACGGCGCCGCCGGGCCCAATTCGATCGCCTGGACGTCGAAATACGGCAGCGTGATCGTCTCGGGCTACGAGATCGGCACGGCGGACGGCATGAACGAACGCGGCCTGGTTGCCAACCTGCTCTACCTGGCCGAGTCCGACTACGGCAAGCCGGTGGCCGGGAAGCCCCTGCTGTCGATCTCGGCCTGGGCGCAGTACGTCCTCGACAACCATGCCACCGTCGCCGAGGCGGTCGAAGCGCTGCGGGGCGAGCCGTTCGTCATCCTGGCGCCCAGCCTGCCGAACGGCTCGAAGTCGACCCTGCACCTGTCGATCTCCGATGCTTCAGGCGACTCGGCGATCCTGCAGTATGTCGGCGGCAAGCTGGTGATCTTCCACGGCCGGCAATACAACGTCATGACCAATTCGCCGATCTTCAGCGAGCAGCTCGCGCTCAACGAATACTGGAAGAACATCGGCGGGCTGACCTTTCTGCCCGGCACCAACCGGGCCTCCGACCGGTTTGCCCGCGCCTCCTTCCTGATCGACGCCATCCCCAGGCAGGTCGACCCGAACTTCATCAAGAGCGTGCCCGGCCAGTCCTTCGCCAACCAGGCGGTGGCCAGCGTCCTGAGCGTCATGCGCGCCGTCTCGGTGCCGCTCGGCATCACCACGCCCGGCCAGCCCAACATCGCCTCGACGATCTGGCGTACCGCGGCCGACCAGAAGAACAAGGTGTTCTTCTTCGACTCTGCCACGCGCCCCAACGCATTCTGGGTCTCGATGGCGAAGCTCGACTTCAAGCCTGGCGCGCCGGTGCGGAAGCTCACCGTCATGAACGGCGAGGTCTACTCCGGCGAGACCGCCGAGCTTTTCAAGGCAAGCGAACCGTTCAAGTTCCTGCCGGCAACGGCCAACTGAGCGCCTGCGCATCGGCATCCACCGGCCCGGCTCCGTTGACATCGCGCCGAGATCCGGCGGGCAGTTTCCTGCGGCACGGAGCGGGCGGGTCGTGTCCCTGGATGGCGCCATTCGCAGCGTGCGGAAGTCGTCGATTTCGGCACGTTGCCAAACAAGTGCAAATTGCGTCTCGTGAGAAAATAATGTCAAAAGCGTAAGCCTGAATTGACGTTAATTCTCAAGTTAGCGGCCGTGCACGAAATATGATGACTTCCACGCGGCGCTGACTGCAGGATATTTCTCCGGGACGAGAGACAATGCCGACAGAAGCAAATCCGGTCGAGGAGTAGGCGTCATGGGTACGTTGGGTTGGACAATCTACAGGGCCGAAGGCCTTGTCGTTGTTCGCGGTGTGGGCCTGTTCGACCTGTCATTCATCTCGTCGTTCGAAGCGACCATGCGGGCAAAGGGAACGGCCGGCTTTTGCAAGCTGTTCAATCTGCACCGGGCCAACATTCAGCTCAGCAGCGACGATCTCGCGACCATGGTCGCCAGGGCACGGTCATATGGTGCCGCGACCGAGGGACCCATCGCGATCGTGGTCGGCAGGACGCCGCCGCCTCTGTTGGTGGACATGGCGGTTCTCCTGAAGCACCGGATAGGAGACAGCCGCCGGTTGCGCCTCTTCACCGAGGAGACGGATGCGCGGGAGTGGCTTTCCGCTGAAGGCCCGATCACCGGCCTGTTCAGCAAGCCTTTCCGGTTCCCCTTCATGGCCGTGGTGAACGATAGCCGCGCCGGGTACTGAGTCGGGCGGATGATCGGCGTCGGGGCCCGACGGTTCTCCAGCGATCATCGTCACTCTTCTATCGGCAGGGAAACAAGTGCCTAACGTCGAAGCGCGTCGTCTCATCCATTCACGCCACTTCTGCACCGACCGGCTCGTCGAAGTGAAGGACGAACTGGCCCGCATTCAAGCCGAGGACCTCGAGCTGAAGGACAGACTGGACGGTGTCGAGGAAGCGGAGGCCGGCCAGATACGACGGCGTAGAAGGCACCTGAGCCGTCGGCTCAATGAACTGAAGGCCGAACGTGCTGCGCTGGCCGTCGAGTTGCAGGAATCAACCGAAAAACTGAAGATGATCCACCAGGCCTGACTCTTCGGCTTCGCTCTGGTCCGACGCCGAGCAAAATGACGCCGGCCATCAGGACGCCGCCCACGGTCGGTCGAGCCCTATTGACCTGGATCAAGGAAACGTCCTGTGCCGGACATATAAGGGCAGTCTGCGGCAGTGTTTCCGGCGTACGACCGCTACAGCCGAGTGGGTGGGAAAGCCATGAAGAGAGCCCTTGTGCTGGCGTCGCTGCTGATACCGCTCCCGGCGGCCGCCCAGACTGTCCAGACCGGTGGCGCGCTCGCCGTGCGGTGGTGCACGGCCTGTCATGTCGTGGAGGCCAGCCAGCGCCTGGCCACCGACAGTGCGCCGAGCTTCCGCGCCATCGCCGCGCGGACGGACACGACGGCGGCGACGCTCGACCGCTACCTCTCCGTCGGCCACACGCTCATGCCCGATTTCTCGCTGAGCAGCCAGGAGCGGAATGCCCTGGTCACCTACATCCTGAGCCTGCGCGAGAAGCCGTGACGCGCGGCGATACGCTCCGCGAGAGGGGGCGCGTCAGTCCATCACGTCGAGCAGTCCCGGCCGGATACCGAGCTGCTCGACGAACTGGTCGAGCTTGCGGCGGGCGAGCGGGTTGCTCTGCTGGTGTCGCGTCGCGAGGATCAGCTCGTTCTTCAGCGTGTGTTCGAGGCCGGTGAACTCGGTGACGCGTACCTTGTAGCCACGGGCCTCGAGCACCAGGCCGCGCAGCACGTTGGTGGCGTGCGCGCCGAATTCGCGGCGGTGCAGCGGGTGGCGCCACAGCTGGTCGATCGGCGAGGGCTTCGCATGTTCGAGCAGCGACGCGACCTCGGCCTGGCAGCACGGGATCAGCGCCACCACCTTGGCCTCGTGGCGCAGCGCGAAGCGGATCGCGTCGTCGGTGGCGGTGTCGCAGGCATGCAGCGCCGTCACCATGTCGGCGCGGCCGTTCGGCAGCACCGTGTCGGCGATGCCGCCGGCGACGAACGACATGCGGTCGAAGCCGCAATCGCGGGCCAGTGCCTGCGAGCGCTCGACCAGTTCGGCGCGCACGTCGACGCCCACGATCGAGCCGCGCCCGGCGGGACCGACCACCAGGTCGTAGAGGATGAAGCCGAGATAGGACTTGCCGGTGCCGAGATCGGCGATTACCGGATCGCTTCCCTCCGCCAGCAACGCGTCGAGCGACGGCCGCAGCAGCTGCACCAGATGCAGCACCTGCTTCAGCTTGCGCCGCGTGTCGAGGTTCAGCCCGCCGTCGCGCGTCAGCACGTGCAGCGCCTTGAGCAAGGTGACGGAACTCTCGCGCGCCGGCCCCGGCCACATCTCCGCCAGCACCTTGCGCGCCGCGATCACGTCGGGTCGTTCGCGGGAGGAGGAGGGCGGGCGCTTGGGGGAATGCTGCTTCGACATCGGGGGAGCTTGTGGGCGAGACCGGAGGCCGCCGCAAGCTCCCCGCTTCGTTTCTACTGCCGCGCCGGCAGGGGCAGGATCACGGGAGTGGGCGGCGGCGGGATGAGGGGCAGGCCGAGCCTGTGATTGAGTTCGGCCACGTCGTCGATCCAGAACCGGCTGCGACCGGAAGGCAGGGGCTCGGTGGTCATCATCTGCGTGACCTTGACTGATTCCGACAGTTGCGGGCCCGCGACATGGGCGAGGTGGAAGCGTCGGCCGTCGGTGAGGCTGGCGACGCAGCCGAGCGACGTGACGTCGGCCGCACGCTGCATGCGATAGGCCTCGACCTGCTCCAGGTCTTCGAAGGTGAAGCCGTAGGGCTGGCGGGCCGCGAGCTCGAAAGCGCGCCGGATCAGGCTGGCTTCCCGGTCGAGCGGATCCCTCGCCCCAGAATCTCTCGCATTGGCCAGGCAATCGAACATGACAGACATGGGCACTCCCTTACAGATGGTGCAGGCCGCGGCAGCAACGCCAGAACCACGACCGGTGTTCCTGCTCCGCCCATTCGATCATCACCCCGGCGTAATGACAGGGATCCGTGACAGTTGGATGGGCCTTCTCGATCAGCCGCGCGGCGGCGAGATGCGCCGGCCAGGACCAGGTGCCGACATGCCGCTCGGCGCGATAATGCGCGACCACCTGGCGGGTCATGCCGGTCAGGCGGCCCCAGGCGAGGATCTCCTCGCGCTCCGCGGCCCGGCGCTCCCATTCCAGCGCCACCTCCTCGCGCGTGGCGCCGCGGGTGCTGTTGGCCTTGAGGCGATGCAGCCGCTTGTCGAAGGCATATTCGGCGAAGGCGGCGGCGTGCTCGGGCTGCGTGAAGCGGAAGGTGCAGAGGCCGTTGAAGCAACCGCTGCGATGCTCTCCGAGCCCGTTCAGCGTCGCGTTCACCTCGGCCTGCTCGTAGACCATCCAGAGGCCGCGCCGGATGACCTGCGTGGCATGGGGAAAGGCCTGCTCGACCTCGGCCGAGGTGTCGAAGCGCGGCGGGCTGCGATAGGGGATGCGCGCCGGTCCGGGCGGGCGGGGAGAGGGGGCGGCGGCGGTCGCATCGGCGGCGGCGGTGATGTCGGTCATGGCGTGCCTCACCGCGCCCGCACGAAGGCGCGCGAGCCGCGCCGGATGCAGCGTTCGCATTCGATGCCGATGGGATGCGGGGCCGTGGCGACGTCGTGAAGCGTTAAACCAAACATCCAGCACCTCCTCTGCTGGACGGACTCGTATGCGAACAAAACAGGAACAACAAGCCACTTAATGCAGGGGCTCGGGACCGCGAAAACCCTCTAGATATGGGCTGAAAGCAGTGCTGGCGACGTGAGCGAAGGTCCCTGCGCGGGGGGCTCCGCCTTGCCATCTTTCGGACGTGGTGCCACCCCACATCGACGGACATGCTTCGAGGCGACGACCTGGTGACACCTTTCTCCCGACTGAAGAACGCGGCCGGCTCCACCCTGGAAGGCATCGCCGCGGCGTTCGATGCCTCGCCGCTCTCGCAGCGGCGGCATCGCATTGCCGTGACCGGGCTGCAGCGCGCGGGCAAGACGGTGTTCATCACCGCCTTCGCCCATGCGCTGCGCACGGCGGCGCAGGCACCGATGGCGTCCTTCCCGTTCTTCCCCTGGCGCGCGCATGTGCACGCCGTCGAGCTGCTGGAAATCCCCGGCGTCCCGCGCTTTCCCTTCGAGGAGCGGCTGGACCAGCTCCTCGCCGAGACGCCGGCCTGGCCCGCGCCGACCACCGGCCTCAGCGGATTGCGCGTTCGCATCCGTCATGGCGATGTCGGGCTGCTGCGCTCGGTCGTCTCCTCGGAGGCCACGACCGATCTCGATCTCATCGACTATCCCGGCGAATGGCTTTTGGACCTGCCGATGCTCACCCAGTCGTTTCGCGACTGGTCGCGGCAGATGGAGGAGCTGGCCAACAGCGCCGGGCGGCTCGACCTCGCGACGCCGTGGCTGGACGCGGTGCGCACGCTCGATCCCGCCGCGCCGGAGAACCCGGACGAGCTGGCGCGCATCGGCTCTCTCTACCGCGACTATCTCCTGCGCTGCCGGCAGGAGCGCAGCCTCTGCTTCGTGCAGCCGGGACGCTTCGCGCTGGCCGACGAAGCGGTCGATACGACCGCGCTGTTCTTCCCGCTCTCGTCGGTGCGCTCGGGCGTTCTTGCGCCCCGCAGCGGCACGATGGGCGCGGCGCTGCTGCGACGCCATGCCGACTATCTGAAGCGGGTCCGGCAGTTCTACGGCGAGGTCTTCGGCCGCCTGGGCAAGCAGGTGCTGCTGGTCGATCTCCTCTCGGCGCTGCAGCAGGGCCACGAGGCCTTCGCCGATCTCGGCCTCGCCATCCGCAGCATCAGCGATGCCTTCGACGAGCTGCGGCACCCGCTGCTGCGCCTGCTGCCGATCGCCCGCGTCGACCGGCTGGCGCTGGCTGCGACCAAGGCCGACCATGTCACCGCCGACCAGCACGCCAACCTGGTCAACCTGCTGCGCGACCTGATCGGCGAGCCGTTCCTGCAGGCGACGGCGCGCCAGTCGGGCCTGATGGCCGTGGCCTCGGTGAAGGCGACGACCGATCTCAAGCTCAAGGTGAACGGGCTCGCGACGCCCTTCCTGCGCGGCATCCCCGCCGGCCGCGACGAGGTGCTCGACCTCCAGCCCGGCGTGATCCCGGGCACGATTCCCGCCGCCGACCAGTGGGCCGAGCTGGGCTTCAACATCCGCCGCTTCGAGCCGCCGCGGCTGGGGCCCGCCTTCCGCGACCGGCCGCTGCCGCACGTCAATCTCGACAAGGTCCTCCAGTTCCTCCTCGCGTGAGCATCCTCATGAGCATGACCCCACAAGCTGAGACGCCCCGCCGCCTCGTCGACATGGAGTTCCGGCCGGGCGACCTGCCGCCCGCCGATGCGCCGTCGCTCGACGAGACGCTGCCCGAGGTGACGACGCGCCCGCCCGTGATCCGCTGGCCGGCCAGGCTGGCGCTGGGCTCGGCCGGTCTCCTGCTGCTGCTCTTCGTGGTGGACGGCGCCGTCTCGCTGCTGCGCAGCGCGATCGAGCAGGGCAGCCTGCTCGACCTCGCGCAGTTCGCGGTGCTCGTGGCCCTCATCGGCTCGACGCTCTGGCTGCTGGCTGGCCAGGCCCGCGCCTATGCACGTCTCAAGTCGGCGGAGCGGGCGCGCGAACTGGCCGAGCATCTGGCGCGGCTGGGCGGTGTCGGCAGCGGCGGCCGGCTGGTCGGCGTCCTCGACGCGCTCTACGCCGGCAATCCCGAGGTGCGCGGCAAGCTCGGCGCCGTCTCGGCCGCGCTGCAGCCGCAGCACACCGACGCCGACGTGATCGATCTTCTGAACCGCGAGATCTTCGTGCCGATGGACCGGCGGGCCGACGAACGCATCCAGCGCGCCGCGCTGCGCGCCAGCCTCGGCGTCGCGGCCTGTCCGCACCCCGCGCTCGACGCGCTGGTCGTGCTGGGCATCAGTGTCGCGCTGGTCAAGGACCTGATGCAGATCTACTGCCTGCGCCACAGCGCGCGCGCCGTCTGGCGCATCCTCTCGCACGTCCTGTTCTCGGCTTCCTCGACCGCCGTCATGAGCACCGTCGTCGAGTTCGCGATGCAGGCCGCCCAGGACCGCATCGCCGCCGCCGTCGTCGGCACCGCCGGCGAAGCCCTCGTCGTCGCCCGCCGCATGTTCGCGCTGGGAATGCTGGCCAAGGAGGAGATCCGGCCGCTACCGGCGCCGCGGTGAGGCGCCATCTTCCTCCTCGCCATTCAAATGGGGAGGTGGCCCGCAGGGCCGGAGGGGTCATGACCCCATCGCCCCTCGTGAGACGAGGGCACTTCCCCTTTGCGGGCTCCGCAAAGGGGAAGAAAATGATCGCTCAGGCGCCGCGGATCTTCGCCACGTGGTGCGCCAGTTTCGCCAGCGTCTGGCCGCCATATTCGACGGCGCCGAAGCCGATCGCGCCGTCGCGTTGCGCCTTCGAGGGATGCATCTGGCGCAGGGTGAGGACAGTCTTGCCGTCGCTCTGCTCGTCGAAGGTGACGAGCATGCGGAAGCGGCCGGGATCGTCGTCGCGGTCCGAGCCGTGCTCGACCTCGATCA
>JBILYJ010000332.1:0-5925 GCA_044377795.1 Reyranella sp.
GACCGCGATGGCCTATGTGAAGCAGGCGGGGATCGGTGGCCGCGTGCTGAACCACTATGTGTTCGGCGGCTATCTCATCCATGCCGGCGTGCCGACCTTCATCGACGGCCGCGGCGAGCTCTACGGTCGCGATTTCATCCGGCGCTATGCCGACACGATCGGCCTGCGCGGCGGCGAGCCGCTGGAGCAGCTGCTCGAGCGCAACCGCATCGACTGGACCTTCATGCCGCCCGACCAGCCGGCCAACCGCCTGCTGGCCCGCCTGCCGGGCTGGCGCCAGGCCTATGCCGATGAGGCCGCGGTGATCTTCGTGCGCGAGCGCTGAGCGCGTCAGCGCCAGTCGATCGGATTGGCGTTGAGATAGACCAGAAACCCGTAGACGAAGATCGCCGGCAAGGCCGTGACCCCCGACAGGATGATCGCGGTCTTGTTCCTGCCACGACGCTTGAGTGCGAGGGCGCCGACGGTGGTTCCGGCCAGAAGCGACATCGCAACGACAGAGCTCAGGATCTCCAGGACCATTACACCGTCATGGATGAGCATCTCGACCACGAACCATCCGAGGCCGAGGACGCCCGCGATGTTCACCGCGACAAGCCCGGCAACGATGATGTCCGTCGCCTTCCGTCGTGGGTCTGGGCCGAACTTCAGCAGCAGGACGAAGGCCACGACGGCGGTAATCAGAAGGATGAGGAGCGGGGACATTGCCCCGCTCTACTCCTTCAACACGATCCACGTGCAATGGCCGATCGCACACAGCCGACCCGACTCCGTGTAGAGCGCCGTGCCGGAATAGAGTTTCCGCCCCTCGGCGCCGATGCGCCAGCCGACGACGGCGCAGCGCTCGCCGACCTTGGGACGTTCGAACACCTTCGCGGTCATGCGGCCGGTGAGGGCGGGGCGGATGTCCTCGGGATCCTGGGCGGCCCAGGCGCCGGGACAGTCGAGCGTGCCCCACAGGAACTCCGGCCGGATGCGGCCGTCGCCGTCGGCGTGGTTGGCGTGCGGCACGTAGCAGGAGAGAGACGTACCGCTGCCTGAATGGCTGCCGAACACGCGCAAGCCATCGCCGACGCCGCGGCTGCGACCGCAGACGAGGCACCACTGGAAGTCGCTGCCCTCGCCGCAGCCGCCCACCGCGTCCTGGTGCATCACCTCGTTCCAGTCCGACGGAGGCTTGGGCGGATCGAGATGGTCGACCTTTCCGGCGCGCGCCTCGCAGATCAGCGTGTCGCCGTCGCGCATTGTCATCGCCGCCTCTTCGCGCACGAGGTTCATCGGCGTCTCGATGGGTATCGGCGCGCGGAGCGTGATCTCGACGGCGCCGTCCCCGCCGAACGCGCCGGTGTAGCGATCGGCCAGCAGGCCCGCGACATAGCCGCCATTGCCCGAGAGGCGCGGGCCGTTGAAGCCGGCCCTGATGATGAGAGTGTCGTCCACCGTGGCCCTCGCAGCGTGGAAATCGGGCGCCGAAGCTGCCGCGCGCATGCGGAGAATGCAAGTCTGCCGGGCCGTCTGTCGGCTTGCATCGCCGCTCGCGCTCGTCGAGGGTGAATCGATGGGATCGGCTTTGCCGTGGGCGCTCGTGGCGCTGTGTTTTGCGCTCGGCGTGGCCAGTCGCTCGGTCAGCGACACCTTCCTCGTCTTCGTGCCGGCGCTTCAGCACGCCTTCGACGCCAATCGCGGGTCGGTCACGCTGATCTACAGTTTCGCGCTGCTGGTCGGTGGCACCGCCGCGCCGATCACCGGCTGGATCCTCGACCGTTTCGGCCTGCGCGCCCTCACCGTGGTCGGCGTGGTCGCGGCGGCGGCCAGCACCGCGGTCGCCTCGCAGGCCAGCCATCTCTGGCACCTCTATCTGTCGCTCGGGCTCATGATGGGGTTCGGCGCGGCATCGCTCTCCGGAATCCTGTCCTCGTCGCTGATCGCCCGCTGGTTTCCGGCCAATCGCCTTGGCGTGCCGCTCGCCGTTTGCTGGTCGGCCTCCGGTGTCGGCGCGATGGCGACCTTTCCGGCGGCGCAATATCTCATCGAGACCCACGGCTGGCGCCACGCCTATCTCGTCTTCTCCGGCGTGGGCGCGATCTTCATCCCGCTGCTGCTGGTACTGCCCTGGAAGAAGATCGAGCGCGGCGCGCCGGGCCTCGCCAAGCTGCGCGAGACGGCGGCGCCTGGCGTCACGGTGGGCGAGGCGTTGCGTGACTGGCCGTTCTGGGCGCTGACCTCGTCGTTCGCGCTGACCTCGATCGGCATCTTCGCGCTGATGCCGCAGACCATGGTCTATCTGCTGGAGCGTGGCATGGACGGCTCGTACGCGGCACGCGCGATGGCGGTCGCGGGCTTCCTGACGCCGCTCGGCATGATCGGCTTCTCGTGGCTGGCCGATCGTGGCGGCCGCCGGCTGGCGGCGATCCTGGCCTATGCCTGCTCGATCGCCGGTGTCGGGGCGCTGGCAATGGTGCGCGGGCCAGGCGACGATTTCTGGCTGTGGACCTTCGTGCTGCTGTTCGGCGGCAGCATGGGCTCGCGCGGGCCGATGATCTCGACCCTGGCCACCCTGCGGTATCGCGGCGCGCATTTCGGCCGCATCTACGGGCTGATCGCCATCGGCATGGGGCTGGGCGGCTTCCTGGGTGCCTGGATCGGTGGCGTCCTGCACGACCTGACCGGCGGCTATGCCGCCGTCATGGTGCTCTCGGTGGTGGCACTCGCGACGGCCGCCGCCACTCTGGGATCCGAGGCCGGGGCCCGGGAGCGTCTCAGCCGCTAGGGCCCGGACTCCCATGACATGTCGGTGACGGTCGCTCCCGGATATTGTGTTTCGCCCGGAGTCCGGCCACTATGCCAAGCATGTTGGACCGGATCGACTTTCCGAGTAGTCCCACTCTGCGGCGGCGGGCTTAGCCGTGACGCCCGGCCTTGAGTCCTGCCACGCGCTGGTGCTCAACGCCGATTTTCGGCCTTTGTCGTATTTTCCCCTGTCCGTCTGGTCGTGGCAGGATGCCGTCAAGGCGGTCTTCCTCGACCGGGTCAGCGTGGTCTCCGAATACGATCGCAAGATTCACAGCCCGAGCTTCGAGATGCGGCTGCCCAGCGTCATCGCGCTCAAGGAATACGTGCCGGCGGCCCGGCGGCCGGCCTTCACGCGGTTCAACGTTTTCCTGCGCGACCGCTTCACCTGCCAGTATTGCAACGGCGACTTCGCGACAAACGAACTCACCTTCGACCACGTGATCCCGAAGTCGCGCGGCGGCCGCACGAGCTGGCAGAACGTCGTCACCGCCTGCAGCCCCTGCAACCTGCAGAAGGGCAACATGCTGCTCAGGGAGAGCGGGTTGATGCTGCGCTGCGCGCCCGTCGAGCCATCGACCCAGGTGCTGCAGGAACACGGGCGGGCGTTCCCGCCGGGCTACCTGCACGAGAGCTGGCGCGACTTCCTGTATTGGGATTCCGAGCTGGATCAGAACTGATCGGCTTCGTCGTCGCCAACACCGACGAAAAGAGGTCCTTCGACTGCGCCCCTTCGGCACTTCGCTCAAGACGACGGGTAAAAATAGTTCGTCGTCCTGAGAGGCTGGCCGGAAATGAAAGCAGCTAAAACAACAGGCTAAGAACTGGCCCGATAACTTCACCCTGAGGAGCATCGCGCAGCGATGCGTCTCGAAGGGTGGGAACGCGCACCTTGGCTGTTGCCCATCCTTCGAGACGCGCCGCTTCGCGGCGCTCCTCAGGATGAGGTAAGTGCTTGAACCGATTCAATTCATTTCGAGTCAGACTCTGAGCGGAGCCGCCCGCAGGGTGGCGCAGTCGAAGGGCCTCTATTCGCGGCGCTAAATCCGCGTCGACAGCCAGATCGCGAGGCGCGAGCCGGTCTTGATCACCGCCGACAGCGCCTCGTAGGCCGGCGCCTGCTCGGCGCCAGCGGCCAGCGCCGTGTCGCGGTGCTCCAGCTCCTCGGCGCGAAACTTCTCGACGGTCGTGCGCAGGCCCGCCTCGTCGTCGCCCAGCGCCGCAGCCTGGTGGGCGTAGTGCTCCTCGATCGTCTCCTCGACGGCGACGGTGCAGGCCATCGCCGCCTTGTCGCCCATCAGCGCCGTGGCGGCGCCAAGCGCGAAGCCCGCCACGTTCCACAGCGGCGACAGGACGGTCGGCCGCACGCGGCGCTCGACCAGCAGTCGGTCGAACACCTTGTTGTGCTCGCGCTCCTGGGCCGCCATGTGCTGGATGCGGCGGCCGGTCTCGCTGTTGGAGCGGCCGGTCCAGCGCAGCGCCGCCAGCTGGCCCTGGTAGATGCGCACGGCGCCGAATTCGCCGGCCTGGTCGACGCGGATCGTGCGCTCGACCACCTCGCGGGCGTCGGGATCGCCGGGATTGCGGTTGTCGCCGGTCTTCATGTTCTGGCCATCCGTGAGAGGGAAGAGGCGAGGCCGGTCGCGAGGATCGCCGACAGGATCGCGTTCCAGCCGGCCATCGAGATCCCGAAAAGCGACCACACGATCGCATCGCAGCGGACCATCTTGGCGCCGAACAGGTACTTCTTCAGCTGCTCCGGCGAGAGGCCCGTCGGGACCGTACCGGT
This sequence comes from Reyranella sp., assembly GCA_044377795.1. Classification (GTDB taxonomy): domain Bacteria; phylum Pseudomonadota; class Alphaproteobacteria; order Reyranellales; family Reyranellaceae; genus Reyranella. Next base: position 4,580 of record JBILYJ010000332.1, read on the forward strand.
GCAGGATTGCGGGCCCGCCCACCAGCGGTACTCGACGCCGGCATGGAAGATCCCGATCGCCGAGCTGACGGCGATGGCGGCGATGGCGATCACCACGAACGTCGCGGCGAGCCGGGGGCGGCTCGACGAGGCGAAGGCGGCGAGGCCCGCGACCAGGGCCACGATGTGCGGCCAGCGCTGCCAGTGGCACATCTCGCAGGGCGCGAAGCCCATCGCATACTGGAAGAAGAGGGCGCCGCCGATCATGACGCCGCTGCCGAGCAGCGCGATGAGGCCGAGCTGGCCGGGGAGAGGAAGGCGCTGCGTGGCAGCCATGAGCGATCCTAGAAGAGGAACCGGACGACGACGAAGCCCCCGATCAGGGCGAACAGGAAGATCCAGGTGAGCAGGGTGAGGCGCTTCTCGATGAAGGCCCGGATCGGCTCGCCGAACTTCCAGAGCAAGGCTGCCACGAGGAAGAAGCGCAGGCCACGCGTCAAGATGGACGCCCACACGAACGTGAAGAGGTCGAAATGCGCGGCCCCTGAAGCAATCGTCACCAGCTTGTAGGGGATCGGCGTCAGGCCCTTGATCAGGATGATCCAGGTCCCGTACTCCTCGAAACCGGCGCGGAAGGTGGCGAGGCCGGCCTGCAGACCGTAGGTCTTCACCACCCAGGCGCCGAGCGTCTCGAAGAAGAAGTAGCCGATGGCGTAGCCGAACAGCCCGCCCAGCACGGAGCAGACGGTGCAGACCAGGGCGATCCTGAACGCCTTGTCGCGGTTGGCCAGCACCATCGGTACCAGCATCACGTCAGGCGGGATGGGGAAGAACGAGCTCTCCATGAAGGAGACCACACCCATGGCGGGGATGGCGTTCTTGTGTTGGGCGAGGCGGATCACCCAGTCGTAGAGGCGGCGGATCATGCGACCGCTCTTAGCGTGTCGCTACGGGCGAAGCGAGGGACCTTTCCTGTGGCCGTCGGCCGCCGTGGCCGGTGCCGTCTCCGCCGCCTCGAGCTGATCGAAGGCCAGGAGCAGGTTGCCGACCCGATTGGCCGACGAAAGGCACTCGGCGAGACGCGGGAAGTTGTCGATCAGCCAATTGAAGGCGCCCTGGACGGCGAGGAATGCCGCCGCCGCCTGCGTCACGTCCCCGAGCAGCATCGTGCCCTTCACATAGTGGGGGACGCACAGGATCAGGCCAACCAGGGGCGCCAGCAGGGTGTTGCCATGGGAGATGTAGGTGGTGCGCATGTACTGCCACGCCAGGTGATGCCATTCACGCAGCACGTCGCTCAAGGCCGAACCGACCTCCGATGCCGCTCCCTGGACGTCGCCTGGAGACATGCGCCCGGTCGCACGTTC
>JBILYJ010000333.1:0-5918 GCA_044377795.1 Reyranella sp.
TCACCACCGTCTCGCGCAGGCCCTTGGCGCGGGCGGTGCGGACATAGTCGGCGCCCAGCACCTCGAGCACGGCGGTGCGCGTCAGCCGCGCGATCGGCCCGATCAGGACGCTGCCCAGGGTCAGCGCCGGCAGCACGAGGCTCGGCAGGCCGCCGTCCCAGATCGGGCCGGTGCGGCCGGTGAAGGGGAACAACCCCCACTGAAAGCCCATGTACTGGATCAGGACCAGGCCGATGAAGAAGACCGGCATCGACACGCCGGCGACCGAGACCGCCATGATCGCGCGGTCGATCAGGGTTCCGCGCTTGACGGCGGCGAGCGTGCCCAGCGCCAGGCCGAGCGGGATGGCGATCAGCATGCCGCCCAGCATCAGTTCGACCGTCGGCCCGATGGTGAGCGCAAGCTCCTCGCTGACCATCTTGTTGGAGATGATGGAGCGACCGAGGTCGCCCTGCAGCACGCGGCCGATGTATTCGGCGAACTGGATGGGGATGGGACGGTCGAGGCCGAGCTCATCACGGATCGCCGCGATGGTTTCGGCCTTGGCATCGGGGCCGGCGATGATCGTCGCCGGATCGGCGGGCACCACCTGCAGGAGACAGAAGCACAGGAAGAGAACCCCGAGCAGGGCGGGGAACGAGATCAGCAGGCGGTGGACGATCTGTCTTCCCATGCGCCGTCCTCGGACCGATTCGGCCAAGGGGAAGCGCGCCGGTTTCCCGACGTGTCTCGACGTTTCTCCCTGGCAGCCGCTGCTTCGGTCAGACCTGCGCGGCGTTCGTTATCCGAGAATTGTGCATGTGAATTTCCCGGATGTCACGCCCAGCCACCGGCATGCGGCAGGACATGTCCGGTGATGAAGCCGGCGCCGTCGGAACAGAGGAAGCAGATCGAGGCGCCCAGCTCGTCCGACTTGCCGAGCCGACCGAGCGGAATCTGTGCCGTCATCTTGGCCATCGCCTCGCTGTTGGCGAGGAGCGCCGGCGGAAAGTAGTCGGGGTTCTCGACATAGTTCGAGCCGACCGCGTTCACCGTGATGCCGTCGCGGCCGAGCTCCTTGGCGAGCGAGGAGACGAGACCGTTCGCCGCCGCGCGCGCCGAGACATAGGGCGCATAGTTGGCGATACCGCGAAGCGGCGCGGCCGAGGAAACGAACACGATGCGACCCGACCTGCGCTTGCGCATCGAGGGCGCGACGAGCTGCGTCAGCCGGAATGGCGCCACCGCCATGACTTCCAGCGCATCGCGGTAGGCCTCAATGCGCGCCTCGCCGAGCGGCGCGCGCAAGGCGGGATAGGCGTCGTTGTTCACCAGCGCGTCGATATGGCCGTGCCGCTTCACGGCGAGTTCGACCATTGTCGCCGGCTCGGTCGCCGAAAGGGCATGGGCGCCCGGGAACTCCGCCTCGTATTTGCGCCGCGCGCTCGGCGCCTCGAACGATGGATCGTGCGCCAGAACGGTCGCACCCTGGGCCAGGGCGACCCTTGTGGTGCCGTGCCCTGCGAATTTCTCGACGTTGGTGATCAGGATGACCCGGTCTTTCAGCAGCATGGCGATTCCTCTAGGTTGCGGCCCCATGGACCAAGCCCTTCCCGACGATCCTAGCGCAGCCCGCCCTGAGGGACAGGCCCCGGAGGGGCGTGCCTCCTTCGGATTCCGCGACGTGCCGGCTGCCGAAAAGGCCGGCCTGGTGCGCGAGGTCTTCGCCAGCGTGGCCCCGCGCTACGACCTGATGAACGACCTGATGTCGGGCGGGGTGCACCGGCTCTGGAAGAACGCCATGGTCGACGTGGTGAACCCGCGGCCCGGCGAGAAGCTCCTGGATGTGGCCGGCGGCACCGGCGACATCGCCTTCCGGCTGCTGCACCGGCAGGGCGAGCGGCCCGACGTCACCGTCTGCGACATCAATCCGGCGATGCTCGAGGTCGGGCGCGACCGTGCCGTCGATCGCGGCCTGTTGCACGGCCTCACCTGGGCGACCGGCGATGCCGAGCACCTGCCGTTTCCCGATCGCTCGTTCGACGCCTACACCATCGCCTTCGGCCTGCGGAACGTCACCGACATCGACCAGGCCCTGCGCGATGCCTGGCGCGTGCTGAAGCCCGGGGGTCGCTTCTACTGCCTGGAATTCAGCAAGGTGACCTCGGCGCCGGTCGGCCGCGTCTACGACGCCTATTCGGAGCGCGCGCTGCCGTTCTTCGGCAAGGTCATCGCCCGGGACGCCGAGTCCTACCGCTATCTCCACGAGAGCATCCGTCGTTTCCCGCCGCAGCGCGAGCTGGCGGCGCGTATGCGGGCCGCCGGTTTCGAAAACGTCTCCTGGCGTGACATGTCGCTCGGCGTCGTGGCCCTGCACCAGGGCTGGCGCATCTAGATGTTCCGCGCGCTCCGCAACGGATGGCGCCTGCTGCGCATGGCGGTGAGCTTCGCTCGCCATGACGCACTGTTTCCGCTCGAGTCGCTGGGGATTGCGCCGGCGCTGATCGCCTGGGCGCGTCTCTTCGCCCCGCGCAACGACCCGCGACGACCGGGCGAGAGGCTGGCGGCGGCGCTGCAGGACATGGGTCCGTCCTTCATCAAGCTCGGCCAGGCCCTGTCGACCCGCGCCGATCTGTTGAGCGAGGAAGTGGCCGCCGATCTCGCGCGTCTGCAGGACCATATCCCGGCATTTCCCGGCACCGAGGCTCGCCGCATCGTCGAGAGCGAACTGGGCCAGCCGCTCGGTGCGATCTTCTCGAGTTTCGACGACGTGCCGGTGGCGGCCGCGTCGATCGCCCAGGTGCATTTCGCGGTTACGGCCGACGGTCGCGACGTCGCCGTGAAGGTGCTGCGCCCGGGCATCGACAAGGCCTTCGAGCGGGACCTCGACCTCTTCTATTGGGTGGCCGAGCTGGTCGAGCGCACGCAGCCGCGCTTCCGCCGCCTGAAGCCGGTCGAGTCGGTGCGTGCCTTCGCGGATGTCGTGCGGGTCGAGATGGACCTGCGCATGGAGGCCGCGGCAGCGGAGGAGCTTGGAGACAACTTCGCCGACGATCCCAACTACCGCACGCCCAGGATCGACTGGGACCGCACCGCCGAGCGGGTGATGACCCAGGAACGGGTCGACGGAATCCCGATCGGCGACCGCGATTCGATCATCGCCGCCGGCCACGATCCGCACGAGATCATGAGGAAGTGCGCCGAGGCCTTCTTCTATCAGGTGTTCCGCGACGGCTTCTTCCACGCCGACATGCATGGCGGCAACGCCTTCGTCGATCGCCAGGGCACCATCGTGCCGGTCGATTTCGGAATCATGGGGCGGGTCGATCAGGACACGCGCGGCTATCTCGCCGAGCTGCTGGTCGCCGTCCGGCGGCGCGACTAGCGCGCCGTCGCCGAGGTCCAGTTCCGCGCGGGTTACGTGCCGCCCGACCAGTCGCTCGAGACCTTCGCCCAGGCCTGCCGCTCGATCGGCGAGCCGATCTTCGGCAAGCCCAGCCACCAGATCTCGATCGCCCGTCTTCTGGCGCAGATGCTGCGGGTCACCGAGCAGTTCGAGATGACGGTCCAGCCGCAGCTCCTGCTGCTGCAGAAGACCATGCTGATGGCGGAGGGCATGGGCACCAAGCTCAATCCCCACGTCAACATCTGGGAGCTGGCGCGGCCCTTGATCGAGGACTGGATGGTCACCCATTTCGGCCCGCGCGCCACCGTGGGGCGGGCCGCCGAGGATCTCGTCCACGGCCTGCGCCGCCTGCCGCGCCTGATCGACAGTCTCCATCTGGTCGCCGAACACGAACGACGCAAGGCCGAGCGCGACGCGCTGCAGCCGCCGCCGTCCAGCCGCTATTGGCGTCCGCGCTTCGCCGAACTCGTGGCCGTCCTCGCGCTCGTCGCTGCCATCGCCGCCTGGTGGCACTGACCCCGTGCCCACCGATCAGATCGTCATCGGGCTGGCGATCTTCCTGCTCGCGGGCGCCGTAAAGGGCCTGGTCGGGCTCGGCCTGCCGGCTATTTCGATTGCGCTGATGTCGCTCTTCCTGCCGTTGTCGGAGGCGATTGCCCTGATCGCGCTGCCGACGGTCGTCACCAATGTCTGGCAGGCGTCGGTCGGCGGCCATTTCCGGCATATCGTGCGCCGCCAGTGGCCGCTGATCCTGCCGCTCACGGTGGTGCTCTACCTGACGGTCTGGCTGGTCGGCCAGAAGGGGCCCGGCTGGGCGTTCCTGGTGCTGGGCACGGTGCTGATCATCTACAGCACGCTCGGTCTGCTCCGCATACGGCTCACCATCCATGCCGATCTCGAGAAGCCGCTGGCGCCCATCATCGGCGTCGTCTCGGGCTTCGTGGCGGGCGTGGTCGGCGTGCCGATCGTCCCGCTGATGCCCTATCTCCAGGGGCTCGATATCAAGCCGGTCGAGCTGGTCCAGACGCTGGGGGTGGTGCTGTGCGCCACGTCCCTGACCCTGACGGCCTCGCTGCTGTTCTTCGGCGTGCTCGACGGGCCGCGCGCCATCGTCTCGGGGGCGGCGATCGTGCCGGCCATCGGCGGCATGTGGCTCGGCCAGCGGATCCGCTCCCGCCTGTCGGTGGAGCAGTTCCGCCTGGCCGTGTTCTGGGCCCTGCTGGCCACCGGCCTGTATACTGTCGTGACCCACCTCTTGTGATAAGCTGACCGCCATGTTGCACGGCAAGCGTATCCTGCTGATCGTCGCGGGCGGTATTGCCGCCTTCAAGTCGCTGGATCTGATCCGCCGGCTGCGCGAGCGCGGCGCCTCGGTGCGCTGCGTCCTCACCGAAGCCGGCGCGAAGTTCGTGACGCCACTCTCGCTGCAGGCCCTGACCGAGGACCGCGTCTACGGCGACATGTTCTCGCTGACCGACGAGAGCGAAATGGGCCACATCCAGCTCTCGCGCGACGCCGACCTGCTGGTCGTGGCGCCGGCGACGGCAGACCTGCTGGCGCGCATGGCCGCGGGTCTCGCCAACGATCTCGCTGCCACCGTGCTGCTGGCCACCGACAAGCCGGTGCTGGCGGCGCCGGCGATGAACGTGCGTATGTGGACCCATGCCGCGACCGCGGCGAACGTCGAGACCCTGAAGAAGCGCGGCGTCACCTTCGTCGGTCCCAACGACGGCGCCATGGCGTGCAACGAACACGGTCCCGGCCGCATGTCCGAGCCGCTCGAGATCGTCGCGGCGATCGAGGCGATGCTGGTGCGCGACCGGCCGCTCGCCGGCAGGCGCGCGCTGGTCACTTCGGGGCCGACCCGCGAGGCGCTCGATCCGGTGCGCTTCATCTCCAACCATTCCTCGGGCAAGCAGGGCCACGCCATCGCCGGGGCGCTCGCCCAGCTCGGCGCCGAGGTGACCCTGGTAAGCGGACCGGTCGCCGTGCCCGATCCGCAGGGCGTAAAGGTCGTGCGGATCGAATCGGCCGACCAGATGCTTGCGGCGTGTCTCGACGCGGGCACGCTCGACATCGCCGTCTGCGCCGCCGCCGTCGCCGACTGGAAGGCCGCCCGGCCGGCCACCGGCAAGATCAAGAAAAAGGCAGGCGCGCCGCCCCCTGCGCTCGAACTGGCGCCCAATCCCGACATCCTGGCGACGCTTTCCAAGGTCGGCCCCCGGCGGCCGGCCCTGGTGGTGGGCTTCGCCGCCGAGACCGAGAACGTGGTGGCCAACGCCGTCGACAAGCGCACCCGCAAGGGCTGCGACTGGATCGTGGCCAACGACGTGTCGCCGGCGACCGGCACATTCGGCGGCGAGCGCAACACCGTGCATCTCATCACGGAAGCGGGCACCGAGGACTGGCCGCCGCTCGGCAAGGGCGATGTCGCCATGCGGCTCGCCGGCCGGATCGCGCTGCATCTCGCACAGGCAGGCAAGAAGCAGGCTGCGGAGTAATTCAACGGGGGGCCGATGACGGGCGTCGAGAG
>JBILYJ010000334.1:0-5912 GCA_044377795.1 Reyranella sp.
CGATCCTGACGCCTCAGTAGCTGGGGCAGTCTCGGCGGCGCCGTCGTCGTCGGGAGCCGGGCTTATATGGGCACCCCCTCACACCGTCAACGGGAAATTTACGAATCCGTAACGTTGACTCGAAGTCGCCAAAAATCCCATCGAACCTATTGTATTGTTGTGCGCCAGAAGGCTTTCCGGCATCAATATGTAGAGCGACCGGCGAGCACAGATTTTTCTCGACCGGCACCACCCCTAACCCGAGGCCTGGACCTACCGGGCCCGCAATAGGTCAGCGGTCATGACGGACTTCCCCTCTCCGTCGGACCGGCCGAAAGGCGCCAAGGGCGCGACTTTTGGGCTGTTCCGGCCTGTCCTCTTCGCGATCGGCGTCATCGGCCTGGCGATGGGGGGGCTTGTCCTCAGCCATCGATCGAATCCGGACATCGCTTCGTTGCCGCCCAAGCCTCCGGCGATCCCGTCGACGCCGGCCCCGGCCGCGCCGGCCCCCGCAGGACCGCCACAGGCCGCCCCAGCGCCCGTGATCCTCGCGGATTCGCAGCCCGCCCCGCCGGTGACGGCGGCCGATTTCGGCAAGTCAGCCCCCCTCGATCTCCGCGGCTTCCAGATGAGGCCGCCCGACGCGCCCACCGCCGACGCCGAACCGCCGGCCAGCGACATCTACCAACTCACCCTGCGCCTCGAGAAGGGTGACACGGTCGAGAAGATGCTGGCCGACATCGACGTGGCGGAGAGCGATCGCAAACAGGTCGCGGAGAAGCTTCAGTCCCTCCTGAAGAAGAAGCGGCTCGCGATAGGCGAGACGATCGAGCTTACGATGCAGACGATTCCCGAGGCGCCCGACACACCACGCGTGTTGGCGTTGTCGGTCCGGCCTCAACCCGAGCGGGAGTACATCGTCAGCCGCAAGGATGACGGCACCTACGATGCCGAGGAGAAGATCTACAAGGTCAGCCCGCGCATCGTCCGCGTCGAAGGCGAGCGCGACGGCTCCCTGCAGCAAAGCGGCATCAGGGCCGGCGCGCCGTCGGCCGCGATGGTCGAGTTCGTGCGCGCGCTCTCCTACGACGTCGATTTCCAGCGCGAGTTGAAGCAGGGACAGAAGTTCACGGTGCTGCTCGAGCAGCTGGTGACGAGCGACGGCAAGGTCACGCATCCCGGCCGCCTGCTCGCCGGCGAGCTGCGACTGATGAAGCGCACCGTCGTCGTCATGCGCTATCGGCCGCAGGGCGGCGCCGACGGATTCTACAACCCGCAGGGCGAGAGCGTCGTGCGCTCCTTCCTGCGCACGCCGATGGATGCATCGCGCATCACCTCGCGATTCGGCATGCGCGAGCATCCGATCCTGGGCTTCAGTGCGTTGCATGCGGGCGTGGATTTTGCCGCTCCTCCGGGTACGCCGATCCTCGCGGCCGGCAACGGCAAGGTGGTTGCGGCCGGGCCGAACGGGGGTTACGGCCTCTACGTGAAGTTGCAGCACACGCACGATGTGGCGACCGCCTACGCCCACATGTCCCGCGTCGGACCGGGCGTCAAGCCGGGCGTCCAGGTGCGCCAGGGCCAGGTGATCGGCTTCGTCGGATCGACCGGCATGTCGACCGGTCCGCACCTTCACTACGAGTTCCTGAAGGGCGGCAAACACGTCAATCCGCTCACCCAGAAGTTCGCCATGCGCGGCACGCTGGGGGGCAAGGACGCGGCGCGATTCCACGCGCTGGCGAAGCAGTATCTCGCCCAGTTGAAGAGCGCGCCGGTGGCGGGCGAGCCGGCAAAGCCCGCGGAAACCAAGCCCGCACCAAAGAAAACGGCGCAGGCCCCGAAGGAACCTGCGCCGTCACTGGTCGCCAGGAACAACTAGCGATCTTCAGTCGGCAGCGTCGCTCATCACGCGCTCGCCGCCGACCGTCAGCTCTCCGTTCTCGACCCCGACCTCGACGGTGTCGCCGTCGTGGATCCTGCCTTCGAGAAGCTGCGTCGCCAGCGGATTCTGCAGGCTGCGCTGGATCACCCGCTTCAGCGGCCGCGCCCCGTAGACCGGGTCGTAGCCTCGGTTGGCCAGCCACTGCAGCGCCTTGCCGTCGATCTTCAGCTCGATCTTGCGGTCGGCCAGCAGCTTGAACAGCTTCTGGATCTGCACCGCGACGATGTCCGTCATGTGCGCCCGGCTCAGCCGGTTGAACAGCAGGATCTCGTCGAGACGGTTCAGGAACTCCGGACGGAACGCCCGGCGCACCTCCTCCATGACCTGCTCGCGCACCGTATCGGTGGACTCGCCGTCCTTCAGGGCCGCCAGATGCGAGCTGCCGAGATTGGACGTCAGGATGATCAGCGTGTTCTTGAAGTCGACCGTGCGGCCCTGCCCGTCGGTCAGACGACCGTCGTCCAGCACCTGCAGCAGGACGTTGAACACGTCCGGATGCGCCTTCTCGACCTCGTCGAACAGGATCACCTGGTAGGGCCGCCGCCGCACCGCCTCGGTGAGGACGCCGCCCTCGTCGTATCCGACATAGCCCGGCGGGGCGCCGATCAGGCGGCTCACGGAGTGCTTCTCCATGAACTCGCTCATGTCGATGCGCACCATCGCGTTGTCGTCGTCGAACAGGAACGCCGCGATCGCCTTGGTCAGCTCGGTCTTGCCCACGCCCGTGGGGCCGAGGAACAGGAACGAACCGATGGGACGGTTCGGGTCCTGCAGGCCCGCGCGGGCGCGACGCACCGCGTTCGCCACCGCGACGACGGCCTCGTCCTGGCCGATCACCCGCTTGTGGATCTCCTCCTCCATACGCAGGAGCTTGGAGCGCTCGCCTTCAAGCATCTTGTCGACGGGCACGCCGGTCCACCGCGACACGACGGCCGCGATGTCCTCGGGCATGACCTCTTCCTTGACGCCCTTGCCGCCCGCGACCTCCTGGGTCTCGGCTTCCTTGAGCTTCTTCTCGAGATCGGGGATCACGCCGTAGGCCAGCTCGCCCGCCTTGGCGAGTTCGCCGCGGCGCTGCGCGATGTCCAGTTCGGAGCGCGCCTTGTCGAGCTGCTCCTTCACCTTCTGCGAGTCCGCGAGCTTGTCCTTCGCCGAGGTCCACTGCGCCGTCAGCGCCGCCGACTTCTGCTCGAGCTCCGACAGCTCCTTCTCGAGACGCTCGAGCCGGTCACGCGACGCCTGGTCGCTTTCCTTCTTGAGCGCTTCCTTCTCGATCTTGAGCTGCATGATGCGCCGGTCGAGTTCGTCCAGCGCCTCGGGCTTGCTGTCGACCTGCATGCGGATGCGGCTCGCCGCCTCGTCCATCAGGTCGATCGCCTTGTCCGGCAGGAACCGGTCGGCGATGTAGCGATTGGACAGGGTCGCGGCGGCCACGATCGAGGAGTCCGCGATCCGGACGCCGTGATGCAGCTCGTACTTCTCCTTCAGGCCGCGCAGGATCGAGATCGTGTCCTCGACCGTCGGCTCGGCCACGAACACGGGCTGGAAGCGCCGCGCCAGGGCGGCATCCTTCTCGATGTGCTTGCGGTACTCGTCGAGCGTCGTGGCGCCCACGCAATGCAGCTCGCCACGCGCCAGCGCAGGCTTCAGCATGTTGGAGGCGTCCATCGCGCCGTCGGCCTTGCCGGCGCCGATCAGCGTGTGCAGCTCGTCGATGAAGACGATGATCTCGCCCTCCGCCGACGAGATTTCCGACAGCACGGCCTTGAGGCGCTCCTCGAACTCGCCGCGGAACTTGGCGCCCGCGACCATCGAGCCGAGGTCGAGCGACATCAGCTTCTTGTTCTTGAGCGATTCCGGCACGTCGTCGTTGACGATGCGCAGCGCGAGTCCCTCGGCGATGGCAGTCTTGCCGACGCCCGGTTCGCCGATCAGCACCGGATTGTTCTTGGTGCGGCGGCTCAGCACCTGGATGGTGCGGCGGATTTCCTCGTCCCGGCCGATCACCGGGTCGAGCTTGCCGTCACGGGCGGCCTGGGTGAGGTCGCGGGCGTACTTCTTCAGCGCGTCGTAGCTGTTCTCGGCCGACGCCGAGTCGGCGGTCCGGCCTTTGCGCAGCTCCTGCACAGCCTTCTCGAGGGCCTGGGGCTTCACGCCACCCTTGGCCAGCGCGTCGGCCGCCTCGGTGCCCTTTGCGAGCACCAGCGCGATCAGCATGCGCTCAACCGTGACGAACGAATCGCCCGCCTTCTCGGCGATCGTTTCCGCCTGATCGAACAGGCGCGCGGTCTCCGGCGCCATGTAGATCTGGCCGGAGCCCTGGCCTTCGACCTTGGGCTGCTTGGCGAGGTTGGCTTCCACGGCGCGGTAGACCGCGCGCGAATCGCCGCCCGCCGAGCCGATCAGGTTGGCCGCGAGGCCTTCCGGGTCGTCGAGCAGGACCTTCAGAACATGGTCGGGGATCAGTCGCTGGTGGCCCTCACGGAGCGCCAGCATCTGCGCGCTCTGCAGGAAGCCCCGCATGCGCTCGGTGTACTTTTCCTGGTTCATTACTCAACCCTTTCCTTTACGCCCCCGTCGAGCGGCGGGCGGAAGAGTGGACCCTCCGAAGAAGCGTCCTGAGGCCGATATGGTATCGGAACGGCAGGCTGCAAGCCCCTACCCGGCGTGCGACTTTCACCTGTCTTGGACCTGGGCTAAGACCGCCCGGCAGTCGGAACAGGGGAAGCAGTGAATGTCAGGCGGACACGGACACATCGACAGCTCGAACAAGAGGATCGCCCTGCTGGTGGCCATCCTCGCCGCCTTGCTGGCGGTGTCGGAAATGGGCGGCAAGAGCTCGCAGACGAACGGCCTGTCGAGCCATATCGATGCCTCCAACCTGTGGTCGTTCTTCCAGTCCAAGACCATCCGGCAGACCACGCTGCGCACCGCCGCAGAAGAAGTCGAAGCCACCTACAAGGATGGTCCGGCCCCGTTGCCGCCGGCGCTCAAGGCCCAGGCCGACCGGTGGCGCCAGACGGCGCAGCGCTACGACACCGAGCCCGAGACCGGCGAGGGCCGCAAGGAGCTGGCCGCCCGAGCCAAGGCCAAGGAAGAGCATCGCGACCGGTCGATGGCCGCCTATCATATGTTCGAATATGGCTCGGCCTGCTTCCAGCTCGCCATCGTGCTGGCCGGCGCGGCCGCCCTGACCTCGGTGATCTGGCTGACCTTCCTGTCGGCCGGGCTCGGCGTCGTGGGCTTCGGCTTCACCGTCCTGGCCTTCGTCGCGCCGACGCTGATCCACCTCTAGGCGCAAAAGAAAACGCCCGCAGGCGGCTGCCAGCGGGCGTCTTTCAGCAGAGGATCGTCGTTGGCGGGTTAGCCGCGTCGGCCGCCGCTGGCGGGGACGAATTCCGGCACCTCGGGCTGCTCGTCGGCCGCCGGGTCGTTATTGACCGGCGCGCTGCGGCCCTTCTGAAGAAAAGCCACGCCGTTCAGACCGGGCTCTTCTTCGACTTGCTCGACCTGGCGACGGTCAGGCTGGCGACGTTCGGGATGGCGACGCTCGGCCTGACGATCAGATTGACGATTGTCGGCCTGACGGTCGGATTGGCGATTGTCGGCCTGACGATCGGATTGACGATCGGATTGGCGATTGTCGGCTTGAGAATCCGATTGACGGTTCTCGGTTTGGCGATTGTCAGCCTGCCGATGCTCGGCCTGGCGAACATCGCCCTGACCCTCGTCGGCCTGGTTCTGATCGGGCTGTTCGCCGCGACCACCACGCTCGTTGGACGGCGCATGATCGCTGCCACTCTGCTGCGGCTGGCCGCCGGGCTGGCCTTGCTGCTGTCCCGGCTGCTGTCCCGGCTGCTGTCCCGGCTGATCGGGTTGGCCTTCTTCGCCATTTTCGCCCCAACCGAGGTTGTTGCGCTGGACGAAGCCGCCCTGGGCCTGGATCATCCGGTAATAGTGATCTGCATACTGCCAGTAGGACTCGGCCAGA
>JBILYJ010000335.1:0-5878 GCA_044377795.1 Reyranella sp.
CGGCAACCCTATCGGCGACCACGATGCCGGCCATGCTAAAGCAAGGTTACGACCCCAAGCTCGCTGGCGGCGTGGTCGCCATCTCGGGAACGCTGGCAATGCTCATTCCACCCAGCATCGCCCTGGTGCTGTACGGTATTATTGCCGATGTCAATATCGGCCAACTCCTAATCGGTGGCGTGATTCCGGGCATTCTCGTAACGCTCACGATCATGGCCACTGTCTATGTGCTTGTCCTCATCGATCCGTCCGCGGCGCCTCCCGGTCAGGCCTATACGATGACGGAGAAGATCCGCTCGCTGAAGGTCGTCGGCCCGATGTTGCTGCTCTTCATGGCTGTGACCGGAGTTATTTACAGCGGCATCGCCACGCCGACAGAGGCCTCGGGCATTGGGGCCTTCGGGGCCTTCCTTCTGGCGATCAAGGCGGGAACGGTCAACCGCAAGAGCTTTATGAAGGCGCTCACGCACGCGGCACACGCCAGTTGCATGATCATTATGATCATAGTCTGCGCCAAGATCTTTGGCTACTTTCTGACAATGACCCAGAGCACACAGATGATCGTGGCCTGGGTCGGATCACTTGGTGTTTCTCCCTGGGTCGTACTGGTGTTCATCCTTTTCGGCTACCTCTTGCTGGGGTGCCTAATGGACCAGGTCGCGATCTTGATCCTGACGGTGCCTGTCGTTCTGCCGCTGATCAAGGCGCTGGGCTTCGATCCCGTGTGGTTCGGCGTCATCGTTATTGTCGTCGCCGAGGTCGGGCTCGTCACGCCGCCAGTGGGGCTGAACGTATTTGTTGTCGCCCGCTACGCGAAACGCCCCCTGCAAGAGATCTTCGCGGGCGTCTGGCCGCACGTCTTCAGCCATCTGATGCTGCTATCCGTGCTCGTCGCATTCCCTTCCATCATCCTTTGGCTGCCGAAACAGATGGCGCCCTGAAGCCGGATCCGATTTCTACCTCAACCATAACGAAAGGTTTACACCATGACCAAACTGATTCACAAGATGCCCTTGGCCATCGCAACTGCGGCGCTCCTGGCCGCCGCCGGGGCCAGCGCTCAGAGCATCAAGATTAAGATCGCCGACTCGTTTCCCGTCGGCCACTACCTGCCCAAGTATTTCACGCTGCCGATGATTGAGCGGCTGAAGGCTAACCCGGCCGCCAAGGGCTTTGAGTTCGAATACTACCCAGCTGAACAGCTGGGCAAGGCCAAGGACCTCCTGGCGCTCACGCAGTCGGGAGTAGTCGACATTGCTTATGTAGCCCCGGGCTTCGTGTCGGACAAGATGCCCCTGTCCGTCGTCGCCGAATTGCCCCTGCAGTTCACCGGCTCGTGCATGCCGACCATGGCGTACTGGAACCTGGCCAAGCCGGGCGGTGCGCTGTCCAAGAAGGAGTTCGAGCCTAACGGCGTACGACTGTTGTTCACGATAGTGCTGCCCCCTTACCAGGTGGTCACGCGGAAGCCCTTCACGACGCTGAAGGAAGTGGAGGGCATGAAGATCCGTGCTTCGGGCTCAGCAAAGGAACTGCTGCTCAAGAAGATGAAGGCCGTGCCGGTGTTGATGCCCACGCCCGAAGTGTATGAGTCGCTCTCGCGCGGCACCATAGACGGCGTCCTGTTTCCCTTTAACAGCCTGCTACCCTATGACATCGAAAAACTGTCTAAGTCTGGTACGATCGGCGAGAATTTTGGCACGTTCGTTGCAAACTGGGTAATCAGCGAGAAGCGCTTTCAGTCACTGCCCCCGGCCATCCAGCAGGAACTCACCTCGATGGGCGAGCAGTTAACCAAGAGCGCCTGCCTGCAGGTTGAAAAGGACGAAGCGGGCGACATTGAGAAGGTCAAGGCAGCTGGCGTGAAGCTTACGCCGATGTCCGCCGCCGACAAGGCGACGCTGTCAACGCTTTCGCAGGAAGTAATTAAAGAATGGGCAGAAACGCTCGACAAGCGCGGTAGGTCGGGCACCGAGACCGTGAATGCCTTTCGCGCCGGGTTGAGGTAAGACGTGGTCGAGACCTTGTCCCTGCAGCCTTTGCCGCTGCAGGCGGAAGCCCTCCGCTCCGATGTCCGCAGCTTTCTCGAAGAGAAGCTGCGCGGCGTGCCGCCTGAGCAGCGGGCGCGCTCTTGGCTCGGCTTCGACGCGGACTTCAGCCGCGCCCTGGGTGAGCGCGGATGGATCGGCACGGCATTGCCTCAGGAGTACGGTGGAGGCGGGCGCGATGCGTTCGCGCGTTTCGTGCTCGTCGAGGAGTTGCTGGCGTGCGGTGCACCCGTCTCTGCCCACTGGATCGCGGAGCGCCAGAGCGCGCCGATGGTCCTGCGCTTCGGCACCGAGGCGCAAAAGCACTTTTTCGTGCCGCGCGTCTGCAGGGGCGAGCTCTTCTTCTGCATCGGGATGAGCGAGCCGCAGTCCGGATCGGACCTGGCCAGCGTGCGCACGAGGGCGACGCCAACGCCGGACGGCTGGCGCCTGAAGGGCCAGAAGATCTGGACAACCAACGCCGACCATTCTCACTGGATGATCGCGCTCGTACGCACCTCAGGCATGCCTGAGGACCGGCAGGCGGGCCTGTCCCAGCTTCTGATCGACATGAAGGCGCCCGGTGTAACCGTGCGCCCGATCGAGGACCTGACCGGCGACCGCCACTTCAGCGAGGTGTTCTTTGACGATGTGGAGTTACCGCACGACGCCCTGATCGGCGAGGAAGGCACCGGCTGGGAGCAGGTTAATACCGAACTCGCGCTTGAGCGCAGCGGCCCGGAGCGCCTTTACTCCAGCATGGTGCTGCTAGACACCTGGATCGATCAACTGCGCGAAATGCAGGCGCCGAAAGAGCAGGCGCTGGCCCTTGCTGGCCGTCTCGTAGGCCACCTGGCGATGCTGCGCTCCATGTCCGTGGCCGTGACCGCTAGGGTCAGTGCGGGCGGTAGCCCGATGACCGAGGCATCGCTGGTGAAGGACTTGGGCACCGAACTCGAACAGACCATCCCGCTCGCGATTGCCGACGCGATCGCGAGCGACACGGACCACGTGGCCTCGCCGGAGCTGATGCGCACGCTTGCCTACGTGACGCAGTTCGCGCCGACTTTTTCACTGCGCGGTGGCACGCGCGAAGTCTTGCGTGGGCTTATTGCACGCGGTCTGGGGTTGCGATGAACGATCTGGCAGCGCCTTTCGAGATCCTTCTCGCCGATGCATTCCCCTTGTCGGCGGTGCGCGCCATCGAGGCCGGCGGGAACGTGGACGCATTGTGGAAGAGGCTCGAGGAGTCTGGCTTCCTAGAGGCCATGGTGCCCGAAGCGGCAGGCGGCGCAGGACTCTCGCTGGCCCAGGCCTTTGAGCTGTTCGTGGCGGCGGGTGCCTCAGTGCTGCCCGTGCCCGTGGCTGCGACGCTAGTAGTGCGGGCCTTACTCGCGCAGGAGGGCGCCAGCACGCCCCGAGGGCCGATCGCGATCGCGGCGCGTGTCGAAACCCTTGCGCAAGGTGGTGTGCGTGCCCACCAGGTGCCTTGCGGGATGACGGCGCAATGGGTTGCGCTGTCGCAGGGCGATGGCTGGCTATTGTTGCCCGTGGCTGCGGCGCGGCGTGAGCCGAGCGGTATCCATGGCAGCCTGCGCGCGGATTTCCACTGGGACGCACTGCCCGCTGAGACTATCCGCGCCGGCTCCAGCGTCGACTGGATGGCGGCCGGGGCGGCCATCACCGCGGCGCAGCTCGCCGGTGCTATGGAACGCGTACTAGCTATGACGATCGCATTCGCGAACGACAGGGTGCAGTTCGGCAAGCCCATTGGCAAGTTCCAGGCGATCCAGCACCAGCTCGCCGTCGTGGCCGAAAACGTGGCGGCGACCCGGATGGCAGCGGAGATCGGCTGCACGGCTGCGGGCTGCCTGCCCGTGCTCCTGCGCGCCGCGGCAGGCAAGGCACGCGCAAGCGAGGCCGCGTCGCTGGTGGCGCCGCTGGCGCACGCGATCCATGGCGCCATCGGCGTGACCGCCGAACTCGACCTGCAACTCTTCACCCGGCGCATCCACGAGTGGCGCGCCGACTTCGGCTCCGAGCTGCACTGGAACCGCGAACTTGGGCATGCTTTCATTGCCGACGGCCGCGGCGCGCTAGAATTCATACGCACCAGCCTGATTCCCGCCAACAAGGAGATCTCCGCGTGACTGCCTTCCTCCTTTACGAACAATCCGGCCCCGTAGTCACGCTGACGATGAACTCGCCGGATACGCGCAACGCGCTCACCGGAAACAACGCTCCCCAGGAGTTCGTCGATGCTTGCGAGCGCATCACCCGGGATGCTTCGGTGCGCGTTGTTATCCTGACGGCCGCCGGCACGGTTTTCTCGTCGGGCGGCAACCTCAAGCACATGCAGGAGCTTTTTGACGCGTCGCCCCAGGCGCTGAGAACTTGGTACCGAGAGGGCATCCAGCGCGTGGCCACCGCACTCTACAACCTGGAAGTGCCAACCATCGCCGCCGTGAACGGCCCGGCGATCGGCGCCGGCTGCGATCTAACCTGCATGTGCGATATCCGCATCGCTTCAGACGCGGCTTCGTTTGCGGAAAGTTTTGTGAAGGTGGGCCTCATCCCAGGTGACGGCGGTGCATGGCTGCTGCCGCGTGTCGTCGGGATGTCGAAGGCAGCGGAGATGACCTTCACGGGCGACGCGGTCAGCGCGGCGGAAGCGCTAGCATGCGGGTTGGTGTCGCTCGTAGTTCCGGCAGATCGGCTGATGGACGAGGCTCGCTCGCTCGCCAGCCGCATCGTCGCGAACCCGGGCGGCGCGCTGCGCCTGAGCAAGCGGCTGCTGCGCGAGGGCCAGCACATGCGGCTTGAAAGCCTGCTGGAGTTGTCGGCGGGTTTCCAGGCGCTGGCACACAAGACCCCGCAGCACGTCGAGGCCGTGAACGCTTTCGTCGAAAGGCGCAAGCCGGTGTTCGGCGACGACTAGGGCCTGTTGCAAGCCCCCGGTCGGCCTTCAGGTCCCGTAAAGCTCGCGCGCTTCGCGAGCCAGCGCTTCCCGGTAGTCGGGTGCAGCTAGGTCGATCATCGCGCGCACCCGCTGCTGCAGGTCCAGGCCGCGGAGCCTCACGGCGCCGTTCTCTGTGGCTATGATGTCCACATCGGCGCGCGCCGTCGTGACCGGGCCACTCAGCCTGGCAACAATTCGCGGTACCTTGCCGCCCTTGGCGACGCTTGGGAACGCTATGATCGACGCGCCGCCCCGTGACTGGCCAGCGGCCCGCACGTAGTCGACCTGTCCGCCGACCGCGCCCACATAGTCGCCTCCAGCCAGTTCGGAGTTCACCTGGCCCGTCAGGTCCACCTCGACGGCAGAGTTGACGGAAATAAAGCGCGATAGCTGCGAAAGTACGGCCGCGCCATGCGTATAAGGAATGGGCTTGAGGCGCAGCGCCGGGTTGCGGTGCGCGAAGCGGTAGAGCTTGTCGCGCGTTCCAAAGAGGACGCCGCTCACCGTGAGCCCGCGGTCGATCTCCTTGAATGCGTTGGTGACGACGCCGGATTCCATTAGGTCCACGACCGAGTCGCCCACCATGCCGGAATGTATACCCAGGTCCTTGCGGCTGGACAGCATCGCGATGATGGCTTCGGGGATAGCGCCGATCCCCACCTGCAGCGTCGCCCGGTCGGGAATGAAACGATCCACATGGACAGCGATCTGCCGTTCGAGGTCGCCAATGACGGCCGACGGCAGTTCCAAGAGCTGGCGGTCCGCCTCGACCAGCACGTCGATGTCGGCTTCGGTCAGGGCGCCGTCGCAAAGCGACTGCGGCACCTGCCGGTTCATTTCGGCGATAACGATCCTGGCCTTGTCCACGGCGATGCGTGTGTAGTCCGCCGCC
>JBILYJ010000025.1:0-22343 GCA_044377795.1 Reyranella sp.
GATCCGGGGCCTGCCCGGATATTGCCGGGCCTTCGAGCCATCGAATTTGCGGGCGACGAGCTTGCGATACCAGCCAAGGATCGTGTCCGGCCGGGCGACCGTGGCGATGTCGGCCAGAACCTTGCGGCCCAGGCGATGACCGATCTCGCCCAGCGCGCCTCGCTCCGCGTCCGACAGCTTCTGCCGCCCTTTCAGTTGCGCCTTGAGGATGCGGTTCTCGGCGGCCAAATACTCGTTCCGCCCCAGCAACTCCTGGTCCACCGTCCCCGTCATGTAGGCTAGGATGCGCGCCCAATCCATAACCGCCCCCTGCCCTACCCAGACTCGGCGACGGCATCATAAACCGTCCGCAAAATCGTACCGGACCACCTCAGGCACCGCTACGCTAATCCCGCGTGGGCGTTCGACTTCCAGCCGTTCGAGTATTTTGACCAAACGGCATCACCGACAGCGCCTTCAAGGAAGGCGAGCACGCCGAGTAGAGCCACATGCTCCAGACCGCCCCGACCGGTTCAGGCTGGCGGGGCTCCGGTCAGTAGGAGCCGCGGCGGTCGCGGCCCGCACTAAGGAGCAGCCGCCATGTCGAAGACCACCCGCAAGCAGGCCACGACCAAGACCGTCGCCAGGCACACCACGTCGAAGCCCGCTGCCAAGAAGCCCAAGGCGCCGCGCGCCGAGAGCAAGCAGGCTCAGCTGATCGCCATGCTAAAGCGTCCCGACGGTGCCACGATCGACGAGATCGTGAAGGCGCTCGACTGGCAGGCCCACACGGTACGTGGTGCGATGTCCGGCGCCTTGAAGAAGAAGCTCTGCCTCAAGGTGGAGTCCGAGAAGGTCGACGGCCGCGGTCGCGTATATCGAGTGGCCGATTAGCTTCCGCTCTCGACACAGGCCGGCGGTCACGTCGATAGCGTGGCCGCCGGTTTGTCGTTCGCGTTGTGGGTGAGGCACAGCTCACTCGGGCGCATCGCCTTGAGCCGCCGATTGGTGCGGTCCTGCGGGCGCGGCGGCGCCTTGTCGCTGATCGTGATCCCGACCTCGGCACTCAAATCGACTTGGCGTTGGGATGATTTGCGTGATCCAGTGCGGCATCTTCAAGGTGCGTTGCGCGTCTTGCTCGCGAATGGACCTGGCTGATTTGATGACGGAGTGTAAATGGCCGCAGCTGCGAACGGATCCGACGACCAGGATGACACCAGTGCCGGGGCAACGCCTGCTTTTCGAGCGATCCATATCTCTGGCCATGACCGCCAATCGAATGATTTCTATCCTACGCCGGACTGGGTTACGCAGGCTTTGTTGAAGCACGTGACGCTGCGCGGCCCCGTGTGGGAGCCGTGCTGTGGCGACGGCGCAATGGCACGAGTACTCGAACATGCTGGCCAGAAGGTGGTGGCTTCCGACCTGATCGATCGGGGATTTGGCCGAGGTGGTGTTAACTTCTACGACTGCACTTCGTTTCCAGCGGGATGCCGCGCGATGGTGACAAACCCACCCTATGGGGATGGAGGGCAAAAAGGGCGCCCGGCCGACGGGTCGCTCGGTCTCCAGGACTTTGTACGCCACGCGCTCGACCTTACCGTCCGCGCAAACGGACAATTGGCGCTGTTGGTGCGGTTCCAATGGTTGGCCGGAAAGAGAGCCGCGGCTTTGATTTCATCGGGGCCGCTCAGCCGCGTGATTGTGCTGACAAAGCGCATCCAGTGGTTCGACATGGGTGAACGGACGACGACGGGACAACACCATCATGCCTGGCTTTTCTGGGATTGCAGTCATGGGCGATTGTTGCCGCCGAGCTTGGTATTCTCCGACTAGAGAGCAAGTTCGTGCAGCATGGTTGCGCCGCGGTACCCGGTGGGGCTGCCGAGAATGCAGCCATCGATGGGACCGTGAGAACAATCGGATGAAGGAGCAGTGGACGGCGCTCTTCCATACTCCGCCCCCGCCCTATAACCGGCGCTTCCTGGAAAGCCGGTTGGCCTACCGGATTCAGGAGCTGGCCTACGGCGGCCTGAAGCCCGAGACGGTGCGCCGGCTGGAGCAGCTGGGCGAGCAACTCGATGGCGGCAACATCGCCGTGCGCCGGCTGCGAGGCAGCGATATCCCCATCGCCGGCACTCGGCTGATTCGAGAGTACCAGGGCGTCGAGCACACCGTGACGGTGATGGCCGACGGCTACGAATGGCAAGGCCGGCCCTACAAGTCGCTGTCAGCGATTGCGCGGGCGATCACAGGAACGCGCTGGAACGGCCTGCTGTTCTTCGGGCTCAAGAACCGGCGGGCTGCCGCATGAAGAAGCCCTTGGTCCGCAAAGTCCGCTGTGCCGTCTACCCGGCTCGCCATCTCGGTGGCAAAAACCTTGATCATTGAAGCTTCGGTGCGGACATCACGGCCGGCGTCCTGCTTGGCAGCGGCGTCCAGCGCCATCAACTGGCAAGCATGGATCGCGATCGCCGCGTCGGCGATCCACCACTGAACGGCCTGGCGGTCGGCGAGCCTGACGCCGAAAGTGGTGCGCTGCCTAGCGTGATCGCACATCATGTCAAGCGCCCGGCGCGCCATGCCAATGCACATAGGACCCATCAGCAGTCGGCGACGCGTGAGCCGAAGCTGCATGTGCGCGAAGCCGCTGCCGAGTTCGCCAAGTATCTGGCTGTGCGGTATGCGGCAATCCTCAATGGCGATCTCGTAGGTGCGATGATCGCCGAGCATGGGAATCTCGCGCTCGATGCGAAAGCCCGGCGTGTCGCGGTCGACGATGAAGGCGGTAATGCCGCGATGATCTCTACCTGCGGCGGTGCGGGCCAGAACGATGGTAAAATCCGCCTGCGGCATGTAGCTCACCCAGAGCTTGCGGCCGTTGAGGACCCAATGGGTGCCGTCCTGTACGGCGCGCGTGGCCATCGCCGCGGGATCCGCGCCGGCACCCGGCTCGGAGATCGCCGTAGCGGAGCGAAGCTTCCCCTCGGCATATGGTGTCAGATAGCGCTCGCGCTGGTCCTTGTTCGCCACCGCCAGCAGTAGACGCAGAACCGGGGATTCAGGGGGAAAAGAGAAAGGAACAACGGTGCGGCTCAGTTCTTGCTGCACCAGCATCAGTGCGGTTGTCGAAAGGTCGGCGCCGCCCAGTTCGGCCGGCGCATCAAGGCCCCAAAGCCCCAGGTCACGGCACTTCTGCAGAAGGGGCGCCGACTCGGCCTCGGTCAAATGGAGCTCTCCGCCGCCAGCTTCGCGCGCCAGCATCGTCTTCTCCAGGGGAAACAGTTCCTGCTCGACGAACCGCCTTACTGTCTCCTGGAGCGCGCTATGCTCTTGGGGAGTTTCCATCACCGCCGTCTCCCTTGCGTTCCCGCCAAGCAAGCGGACCAGTTCTGCGGCAAGCGCGCATTGATATGCCTCAAGCCGGCACGTTTGAGGAGGATGTCCCAAACGAAGACACGACGTAGTGTCCGTTGGCCCGCGTGGCCTGTACTGTTACTTGGAGGCCCTGCGGTTCAAATGCCTCCGTTGGCCGACGACGGCCGCTCAGAGAGATATCACTCCGGAGGAATGGGAACCTGGCCGCGCCGCAGCATCTTTTCGAGCTGTTGAACACTGGCGTCGTAACGGCCTTGCTTGCAATCATCGAGCGCAAGTTCAGCCTGTGCCTGTTGTCCCGTGTGATGCAATGTGGTGTGCTGTTCGTACCTAAACCAGAGCACGTAGAGCTGCGTGCAACGCGCCAAGAGGCGAGGCGACACCGGTTGGGTCGACGTGCAGCTGGCGGACGCGATGACAATCGTCGCGGCTGCCAGGAAGCGCGACGCAAGACGAGCCAGAGCCGACATTCCCTGTTCCTTTGCGGCCTCACCCCAGCAGCCCGTGGGCGCCAAGCACACCCGCGGCCGCGACCCCCATGCCGATCGCGAGCAGAACGATGTGTGCCAGTTGTATGATCCGGAACGTGCCGGCCGGATTGGCAGCGACCCGGCGCCGGAACGGGCCGTGCAGCACCAGTGGCTCGACCACGAAAAGGAGCGCCATGAACAGCGCCCAGACGAGCACCATTACCGCCAGCCACCACCCGGCCGGTTCGAGGAACTGGCTCCACGAGTCGAGACGCCACACCATGTAGGCGCCGCTGAAGCCAGCCAGGGGAACCGAAACTTTCACCTGGGTGGAGAAGCGATGTTCGATCGCCTCGAAGAGGGCCAAGCGGCGCGACGGTTCCTCGAAGACCGCGAGGGCGGGCAGGATCACCGCGGTCACGAAGGCGACACCGCCGATCCAGTGGATCACTGCCAGGACATGTACCGCCCGCGCCAGCGTGAGATCCCATCCCATGTCATTCCGCCGTGCTAGCCGCGCCGCAGCGTGCCGGCATCCTGCACGGTGACGCCCGGCGCGACTGACAGGCCATGCGCCTGGAGCCACTCGGCGATCGCGGAAGAGTCGGCCGGCACCTCTACCGCGAGCGGCCCGGCAAAGGCGCGCCAGCGGTCGAGATTGCGCACCGGAACGCCGACCAGGACCGGAATGCCCTTGCTGACTGCCTCAGCAATCGCGCCGCGCAGGCCGCCGCCGTCGGCTTCGATCTTGCCGAACTTGTTGACCACCAGAAGGCGCGGTTGCTCAAGGCGGAGGCTCGAGGCGACGGCCTCGGCCAGATCAGTCAGGAGGCCGACATCGAGCCGGCAGCCGCGCGCCTCCCGGCCGCGATGTTCGGCAATGGCCGTGACGTCGCCCGTCGAGAGATCCTGCAGGACGATATCGCAAGGGTGCCGACCCTCCAGGCCGGTGGACTCCAGTTGCAGCGCACCCGCCAAGGCAACGCCGCGCTCGCGCAACGGTTCGATGGCGCGGGCGATCACGCGATCAGGATAGATGCCGTCGGCATAGACCAGCGCGGCGACGAGCACGTCGGACATCGTTCAACTCCCCTTGCAGGTGCATTGGCCGCCACAGCCCCCATCCGCACCGTCGTCCGCGCTTTGGGCGTCGTGGCGCAGCGACCATTCGAGCATGTGCTTCAGGCAGGCCGTGCCGGCATCGTCGGCGCGCTCGAGCGCCGTCATGAGGGCGAGCCAATCGTCGTCGGAAGCGAACTGTGCAAAGCGGCGCGATGCCCCGGCGGCGTATTCTCCGATTCCTTCCCCGAACGGCCGGCCGGCCGCCTCGACCCGAACCATCAGGTTGAGATCCTCAAGCGCCACCAGCGCCCCGGCGGCAAAAGCCTCGTCGCCCAGTCCTTCCAGAACCTCGCCCAGCACCATCGCCGCCTCCTACTGAACGAGCGGGCCGCGCGTGGCGGCAAGATCGACACCGGCGACCTGGGCGCGGCCGGCCAGGATCGATACGTATTGCTGCTGGGCGCGGCGGCGGACCGCCTCGTCGAGATAGTCGGCAATGCGGTCCCGGACGAGATCGAACGGCAGCACCTCGCCATCGACGCGGCGGTCGAGCCGTACGACGTGCAGGCCATAGCGGCTCTCGACGGGCTCGGGATGAATCAGCCCTGAAACCATGCCGCGCAACGCCGCCTCGAACTCGGGGACGGTCTGGCCCGTGCTTACCTGGCCGAGATTCCCGCCCTGCTTCGACGACGGGCAGGCCGAGTGCGCGGCGGCTGCAGCGGCGAAACTGGCGGGTTCCCCCGCCAGCTGGCCGATCAATCCCATCGCGGACTCTCGGGCCGTGTCGCGGGCGGCGATGTCATGCGGTGCCGCCAAGAACAGGATATGAGCGGCCTCGAAAAGATCAGGCGAGCGGAACCGGCTGGTGTTGGCGTCATAGTAGCGCCGGCAGGCCCCTTCGTCGGCGCTCGGCACGACGACCTCGCGCTCGAGCACGGCGCGCAGACGCGCCTCTTGGGGCGTCTCGCGGCGGCCCTCGCCATCCTCGATCGGCTCGGCCACGATCGAGAGCCTTTCGGCTTCCTGCGAGAGCAATTCGCGGATTGCCAACGCCTGAGCCGCCAGCATCCAGGCCTGGTCGGGATCGGACGCCTGATGATGCTGGGTTTCGCGAGCGATGGCCGCACTCGGGATGACCACGCCGTTGACGCTGACCGGTACCGGACGGGTGAAGCGACGGCGGGCCGGGTGCGGTGCAGCGGCCGACTGAGAGGTGCTCATCGCTTTCACTCCGCCGGCTGACGAGAGACAGGTCGCCCCGATTCAGACAGGGGACGCCGCCGGCGCACGACCTGGTACCCGCGACGGCCGAGATACCAGACCGGTGCAGACCAGATGTGCACCAGGCGGCTGAACGGGAACACCAGGAACAGGGTCATGCCCAGCACAAGGTGTGTGAGGTAGGGCCAGTCGAGGCCTTGCAACGTCCTGGCGTCGACCGGATGCAGGATCACGATGCCCTGCGCCCAGTACGACAGGATCAGCATCACCGACCCGTCCGAATGCGCGAAGGAGAATGGCAGCGTGGCGAGGCCGAGACAGAGCTGGAGCCACAGGATCGCCAGGATGGCGATGTCCATCACCGAGCTGTTGGCGCGGATGCGGACATCGAACAGGCGTCGGTGCAGCAGCATGGTGAGGCCCACGAAGCAGACCACACCCGCGATGCCGCCGGCGGCGACGGCAATCAGCTGCTTCTGCTCGACGCTAACGAAGAGTGTGTAGAGCCAGGTCGGCGTCAGCAGACCGACCGTATGCCCCAGCAGCAGGAAAAGGATGCCGACATGGAACAGATTGGAGCCCCAGGCGAGCTGACGCTTGCGCAGGATCTGGCTGGAGCTGGCGCGCCAGGTGTACTGCTCGCGGTCGAAGCGGATCAGGCTACCGAACAGGAAGATCGTCAGGCAAACATAGGGATACCAGACGAACAGAAGGTGGAAGACGTAGTCCTTCATGACCGAACTCCCGGGCTGGGCAGCGAGGTGGCACGGCGGCCGTGGGCGAGAGGCGGCGCGACGCCGTCAGCCGGCCGCATGGCCGCACGCAGCCGGGTCGAAAGTCCCTCAACGCCGCACGCGCCCTTCGCGTCGGCGGACCCCGGACCGAAAGTCACTTCCTCCTCTTCCCAAGCAGCGTCCAATGCCTCGAGATCGTCGGGTTCGGGATCGGGTTCGGCCCGCAGCTTCGCCAGCGCCTTCTCATCAAGCCTGGCCTTCGAGATCGCCAGCAGCGCCGACATTACGGCGACGTAAGGCGAGCTCCGCTTTGCCAGGCGCTCCCTGAGAGCCGCAATCACGTTGGCCGGCTGGCCGATCAGCTCGACAGCCGCCTGCGGCGGACGCGTCGAAGCATACTCCAGGAACAGCGGCAGGAAGTCGGGCAGCTCGGTTGCGGTGGGCGTGTAGCCGCTCTCTTCGTAGAGCTTGAGCAGGTCGACCATGGCCTGGCCACGGTCGCGGCTCTCGCCGTGGACATGCTCGAAAAGATGCAGTGACAGCGATCGCGTGCGGTCGAACAGCAGGCCGTAGCGCTCCTGCAGGTCGTAGAGATCGCCACCGGCGAGATCATCAATCAATCGATGAAGCTCTGCGCGTACCGCGACTGGGAGGATGGCATCGCCGTCGATAGCCTGGCGGATTTCGTCAGCCGCCGCGATGAGGTCGGTGCTCGGGTAGGAAAGCAGTGCGGCGAGGGCCCTGAGCGTCTTCATCACACGACCTCCATCGGATTTCTGGCGCGCAGTTTGCCGCCGGAGAACAGATTGCCGCCGTCATCGCCGGACGAGCAGCCGTTGCCGAAGCTGAAGCCGCAGGCGCCGCGAAGCTGATAGGCGTCCTCGGCAGTCTCGCGGTGGGCTGTCGGGATCACGAAGCGGTCCTCGTAGTTGGCGATCGCCATGATGTGATACATCTCCTCGATCTGCTCCGGGCTCAGCCCGACGCGCGCGGCGACGGCGCCGTCGATCACGCCATCGACGGTCTTGGCGCGCATGTAGGCGCGCATGGCGAGCATGCGCTCCAGGCCACGCGCCACCGGTCCCTCGTCGCCAGCCGTCAGCAGGTTGGCGAGATAGCGCAGAGGAATGCGCAGGGAGCGGACGTCCGGCATGCCGCCGTCGATGCCCATCTTGCCGGCCTCGGCCGCCGCCTGGATCGGCGACAGCGGCGGCACGTACCAGACCATCGGCAGCGTGCGGTATTCGGGATGCAGCGGGAAGGCGACCTTCCATTCCATGGCCATCTTCCACACAGGCGAGCGGCACGCGGCCTCCAGCCAGGCATCGGGCACGCCGTCAAGGCGCGCTTGGGCGATCACCTTCTCATCGTTGGGATCCAGGAAGATGCCCATCTGGGCGTCGTATAGCTTCTTGTCGTCGGCAACGCTGGCCGCCTGCTCGATGCGGTCGGCGTCATAGAGCATGACGCCGAGGTAGCGGATACGACCGACGCAGGTCTCGGAGCATACCGTCGGCTGTCCCGCTTCGATGCGAGGGTAACAAAAGGTGCACTTCTCCGATTTGCCCGACGACCAGTTGAAATAGATCTTCTTGTAAGGGCAGCCGGACACGCACATGCGCCAGCCGCGGCACTTGTCCTGGTCGATAAGGACGATGCCGTCCTCCTCCCGCTTGTAGATGGCACCCGACGGGCAAGCCGCTACACAGGCCGGGTTGAGACAATGCTCGCACAGTCGAGGCAGGTACATCATGAAGGTGTTCTCGAACTGGCCGTACATCTCCTTCTGTACGCCCTCGAAATTGGAGTCGACGGAGCGCTTGGCGAATTCGCCGCCCAGTATCTCTTCCCAGTTGGGACCCCACTCGATCTTCTCCATGCGCTTGCCGCTGATCAGCGAGCGTGGCCGCGCTGTCGGGAAGGCTTCCAGCTCGGGCGCCTTCTGCAGGTGTTCGTAGTCAAAGGTGAACGGCTCGTAGTAGTCGTCGATCTCCGGCAGGTCGGGGTTCGCGAAGATGTTGGCGAGAATGCGCCACTTGGAGCCGATCGTGGGCTGGATCCTGCCGTTGCGCTTGCGCGTCCAGCCGCCCTTCCAGCGCGTCTGGTTCTCCCAGTCCTTCGGGTAGCCGATGCCGGGCTTGGTCTCGACGTTGTTGAACCACGCGTATTCCATGCCCTCGCGATTGGTCCATACGTTCTTGCAGGTGACTGAACAGGTGTGACAGCCGATGCACTTGTCGAGGTTCAGCACCATCCCGATTTGAGCGCGAATCTTCATGATACTTCTCCCCTTCACTCGGCGGCACTGAGGACGGGAACGGCGTCCTTGTGCGGGCGTTCGAGCCAGTCGACCTTGCCGAGCTTGCGCAACACCACGAATTCGTCGCGGTTGGTGCCGATGGTGCCGTGGTAGTTAAAGCCGTAGGCCTGCTGGGCATAACCGCCGATCATGTGAGTCGGTTTCATCACGACGCGCGTGACCGAGTTGTGGATGCCGCCGCGGTTGCCGGTCATCTCCGAGCCAGGCACGTTCACGATCTTCTCCTGGGCGTGATACATGAAGAGCGTACCCTCCTTCATGCGCTGGGAGACGACAGCGCGTGCGACCAGCGCCCCGTTCACGTTATAGGCCTCGATCCAGTCGTTATCGACGATGCCCGCCCTGGCTGCATCGACCTCACTCAGCCAGACGATGGGACCGCCGCGCGACAGGGTCAGCATCATGAGGTTGTCGGTGTAGGTGGAGTGGATGCCCCACTTCTGATGCGGCGTGATGAAGTTCAGCACGATCTGCTTCTCGCCGTTCGGCTGGCGGTCGATCACCGGCTTGACGGCGCGGAGATCGAGCGGCGGACGGTAGACGCACAGGCCCTCGCCGAATGCCAGCATCCAGAGATGATCCTGATAGAGCTGCTGACGCCCGGTGAGCGTGCGCCACGGGATCAGTTCGTGGACGTTGGTGTACCCGGCATTGTAGCAGACCTTGTCGCTCTCCAGCCCCGACCAGGTCGGCGCCGAGATGATCTTGCGCGGCTGGGCCACAACATCGCGGAATCGAATCTTCTCGTCTTCCTTGGGCAACGCGAGATGGGTGTGGTCGCGGCCCGTCGTCTTGGACAGGACGCCCCAGGCACGCACGGCGACCTCGCCGTTGGTCTCCGGCGCCAGCATCAGCAGGGTTTCCGCCGCATCGATGTCGCTCTCGATCCGCGCCAGACCCTTGGTCGGGCCTTCGGTCGTGACGACGCCGTTCAACTGCTTCAGAAGCTCGACCTCGTGGCCGGTCGGCCAGGCAATGCCCTTGACGCCGTTGCCGAGCTTGTCCATCAGCGGCCCGAGCGAGGTGAAGCGCTTGTAGACGTTGGGATAATCGCGTTCGACGACGGTGATGGCCGGCATGGTCTTGCCGGGGATCGGTTCGACCTCGCCCCGTTTCCAGTCCTTGACGTCGAACGGCTGCGCCATCTCCCCCGGGCTGTCGTGCATGATCGGCGTCAGCACGACGTCCTTCTCGACGCCCAGCACCTCGGGCGCAACACGCGAAAATGCCTTGGCGATCGACTTGTAAATGTCCCAGTCGCTGCGTGCCTCCCAGACCGGATCCACCGCCGCCGTCAGCGGATGGATGAACGGGTGCATGTCGGAGGTGTTGAGATCGTTCTTCTCGTACCAGGTAGCCGTTGGAAGGACGATGTCGGAGTAGACGCAGGTCGTGGACATACGGAAGTCGAGCGTCACCAGAAGGTCGAGCTTTCCTTGCGGTGCCTCGTCGTGCCACACGGCCTCGGCCGGCTTCGCCTTGCCCTCCTGCCCGAGGTCCTTGCCCATGACGCCATGCGTGGTGCCCAGCAGGTGCTTCAGGAAGTATTCGTGCCCTTTGCCCGAGGAGCCGAGCAGGTTGGAGCGCCACACGAACATGTTGCGCGGCCAGTTCTTCGGCCCGTCGGGATCCTCGCAAGACAGTTTCAGGTCGCCGTTCCTCAGCTTCTGCACGACGTAGTCCTTGGGCTCCATGCCGGCGGCGGCGGCATCGCGCGACACCTGCAGCGGGTTGGTCTCGAGTTGGGGTGCGGACGGCAACCAGCCCATGCGCTCGGCGCGGATGTTGTAGTCGATGATCGCGCCATCCCATTTGCCGGGAGGTGCGGTCGGCGAAACGATGTCGCCGACGTTGATCGTCTCGTAACGCCACTGGTCGCTATGGGCATAGAAGGCCGACGTCGAATTCTGCTGCCGTGGGGGACGGCCCCAGTCGAGGGCGAAGGCAAGCGGCAACCAGCCCGACTGCGGCCGCAGCTTCTCCTGGCCGACGTAGTGCGCCCAGCCGCCACCGGACTGGCCGACGCAGCCGCACATCGCCAGCATGTTGATCACGCCACGATAATTCATGTCGGCGTGGTACCAGTGGTTCATCGCCGCGCCGATGATGATCATCGATCGGCCGTTGGTCTTCTCGGCGTTAGTGGCGAACTCGCGCGCCACCTGGATGATCTTGTCGCGCGAGACACCGGTGATCTTTTCCGCCCAGGCCGGCGTGTACGGCACGTCGTCGTCGAGCGACTTGGCGACGTTGGGTCCACCCAGCCCGGCATCAACGCCATAATTGGCAACGAACAGGTCGTGGACCGAGGCAACGAAGGTGTCGCCGTCGATCAGCTTAAGCGACTTCACCGGCACGCGCCGCTTGAGGACGCCGTCGTGATCCGTCGAGGCGAAGTGCTCGTGCTTGATGTTGCCGAAATAGGGGAACCCCACCTCGACCACCTCGTCCCGGACATCGGCGAGCGACAGCCGGAGGTTCACGTCTTTGCCTGAGGATTCCTTCTTCTCGAGATTCCACTTGCCGCTTTCGCCCCAGCGGAAGCCTATCGAACCGCGCGGCGCCACGACATTGCCTGACGTCTCGTCCAAGGCCACGGTCTTCCATTCGGGATTGTTGGACTCGCCCAGAGACGCGTCGAAATCGGAGGCGCGCACGAAGCGGTCGGGGACGTACATGCCGTCCCGCTTGGCGAGCCTCACCAGCATCGGCATATCGGTGTACTGGCGGACGTAGTCGCGGAAGTACTTGGCCTGCCTGTCGACGTGGTATTCCTTCAGGATCACGTGGCCCATCGCCATGGCCAGCGCCGAGTCGGTTCCCTGCTTCACCGACAGCCAGATGTCGCCGAACTTCGACGCCTCCGAATAGTCGGGACAGATCACCGCGCTTTTCATGCCGCGGTAGCGGGCCTCGGTGTAGAAATGGGCATCGGGCGTGCGCGTCTGCGGCACGTTCGAGCCCCACAGGATGATGAAGCCCGCATTGTACCAGTCGGCCGATTCGGGCACGTCGGTCTGCTCGCCCCAGGTCTGCGGTGAGGCCGGCGGCAGGTCGCAATACCAGTCGTAGAACGACATGCAGACGCCGCCGATCAGCGACAGATAGCGCGAGCCCGCGGCGTACGAGACCATCGACATGGCGGGGATCGGCGAGAAGCCGAAGATGCGGTCTGGACCGTAGGACTTGGCGGTGTAGGCGTTGGCGGCGGCCACGATCTCGGTCGCCTCGTCCCAGCCCACGCGCACGAAGCCGCCGTGGCCGCGCTTGCTGGTGTAGGCCTTGCGCTTCACGGGATTCTCGACGATCGACGCCCAGGCCGCGACAGGCGCCAGGGTGGCGCGTGCCTCGCGCCACAACCGCAGCAGGCGCGAACGAGCCAGCGGATACTTCACGCGATTGCCGGAATAGAGATACCAGCTGTAGCTTGCGCCGCGCGAGCAGCCGCGCGGTTCGTGGTTCGGCAGCTCGGGGCGCGTGCGCGGATAGTCGGTCTGCTGCGTCTCCCAGGTGACGATGCCGCCCTTGACGTAGATTTTCCAGGAGCACGAGCCCGTGCAGTTGGCCCCATGCGTCGAGCGCACGATCTTGTCGTGCTGCCAGCGCTTCCTGTAGGCGTCCTCCCAGCCCCGGCTCTCTTCGGTGGTGATGCCGTGGCCGTCGGCGAACGGCTCCCTGACCTTCTTGAAGAACGTCAGCCGATCGAGGAAATGCGACATGATAGATATCCTTCAGCGAACGGGGCGGGGTGACGACGCGGACACAGGGGCACGACCGCGCTCGATGTCGAACAGCAGCCCGCCACGACGGGTGTAGAAGAACCAGGTGATGGCGATGCAACTCAGGTAGAAAGCGAGGAACCCGTAGAGAGCGAGCGATGCCCCGCCGGTCAGCGCGATCGACGAGCCGAAGCTCTTGGGGATGAAGAACGCGCCGTAGGCCGCGATCGCCGACGTGAAGCCGATGATCGCCGCAGATTCCTTGTCGGATTGCATACGACGCGTTTCAGCCGACGCACCGGGCATCAGCCGCTCCATGTCCTTGCGCATGATCGCGGGGATCATCTGGAAGGTCGAGGCATTGCCGACGCCGCTGGCGAAGAACAGCAGCAGGAACATGGCGAAGAAGCCCGCGAAGTTTTTCTCGCCCAGGAAGTGCACGACGCCCACGGCACCCAGAGCCATGACGACGAACACCCAGAAGGTCACGCGGCCACCGCCCCACCGGTCGGCCACCCAGCCGGTGAGCGAGCGCGACAGCGCGCCGACCAGCGGCCCGAGGAAGGCGTATTGCAAGGCGTTGATCTCGGGGAACTGCGTCTTGGCGAGCAGCGGAAAGCCCGCCGAGTAACCGATGAAGGAACCGAAGGTGCCGGTGTAAAGCCAGCACATGATCCAGTTATGCCGGCGCTGAAAGATCACCGACTGTTCGGCGAAGGAGGCCCTGGCCGAGGCGATGTCGTTCATGCCGAACCAGGCGGCGAAGGCGGAGACCGCGATGAAGGGCACCCAGATGAAGCCGGCGTTCTGCAGCCACAGTTTGCCACCACCCGTGTCCGTCACCGCCTGGGGATCGCCCCCTAGCCAGCCGAACACACCGGCGGTGATGACCATCGGCACAACGAATTGCACGACGCTGACGCCGAGATTGCCGAGTCCAGCGTTCAGCGCCAGCGCATTGCCCTTCTCAGCCTTCGGGAAGAAGAACGAGATGTTGGACATCGAGGAGGCAAAGTTGCCGCCGCCGAAGCCGCAGAGCAGTGCCAGGACCAGGAAGATCCAGTAGGGAGTTGTCGGGTTCTGCACGGCATAGCCGATGCCGACGGCCGGGATCATCAGGGACCAGGTCACCAGCGTCGTCCACAACCGCCCGCCGAAGATCGGGACGGTAAAGGAATAGAAGATGCGCAGCGTCGCGCCGGTGACGCCGGGCAGCGCGGCCAGCCAGAACAACTGGTCGGTGGTGTAGCGGAAGCCGATCGACGGCAGCTTGGCCACGACAACCGACCATACCATCCAGACCGCGAACGACAGCAGCAGGGCGGGGATCGAGATCGCCAGATTGCGCCGCGCGATCCGACGGCCCGTCTGCTCCCAGAAGATCTTGTCTTCGGGGCGCCAGTCCTCGAGGGTCTTGCCCGAGAGCTTGCCGACATGCTCGGGCCGATGGATTTCCTGCATTTCCGGAAGCTCGGGCAGCCTGCCCAGGGCTTCGCTCGCCGCGTCGCGCTCCATGGCGCGAATCGACACGTGCATCCACACCAGCGAGACGGCGGCGACGAGGAACATGAGCATGAAACAGCTCGTCCAGATGCCGGTCAGGTCGTTCAGCGCACCGAAGGCGATCGGCAGCACGAAGCCGCCCAATCCGCCGACCAGCCCAACGACGCCGCCGACGGCACCGACATGCCTGGGGTAGTAGACCGGGATGTGCTTGTAGACCGCGGCTTTGCCCAGGCTCATGAAGAAGCCCAGCACGAAGGCTACGGCAGTAAAGGGGACTAGGCCCATCTCCAGCGTGAACGAGATGGGTCCGGTGATGCCCTTCACGACATATTGCGTCGGCGGATAGGACATCACAAAGCAGGCGGCGACCGAGACACCGAAGGTCCAGTACATCACGCGCCGCGCGCCGAACTTGTCAGACAGGACACCGCCGTAGATGCGAAACAGGCTGGCAGGTACCGAGTAGGCTGCGCCGATCATGCCGGCAGTCGTGATGTCGAGACCGTAGACGCCGATCAGGTATCGCGGCAGCCAAAGCGCCAGCGCCACGAAGCCGCCGAAGACGAAGAAATAGTAGAGAGCGAAACGCCAGACCTGGATGTTGCGCAGCGGCTCGAGCATGGCCGACATCGGCTCCGGCTTTGCGCCGGACTTGCGCCGTGCCGCAAGTTCAGGATCGTCCCTGGTCGTGAACCAGAATAGCAGGGCCATCACGAGCAGAGCGCCGCTCCAGATTTCGGCGACACTCTTCCAGCCGTAGGCCACCATGATGAAGGGCGCGACAAACTTGGTGACGGCGGCCCCGACATTGCCTGCACCGAATATGCCGAGCGCTGTGCCCTGCCTGCCTGGCCCGTACCAACGGGAAACGTAGGAAATGCCCACGGCGAACGAGCCACCGGCGATGCCGACGCCAAGCGCGGCCAGAAGGAAGGTCGGGTAGTCGTAGGCGAAGGTGAGCAGCCAGGTCGCCATCGCTGCGGCGATCATGACGCCAACATAGACGACACGCCCGCCGTACTGATCGGCCCAGATGCCGAGAATGAGGCGGATCAGGGAGCCGGTCAGGATCGGCGTGCCTACAAGCAGCCCGAACTGCGTGTCCGTGAGTCCAAGGTCTTTCTTAATCTGAATTCCAATGATGGAAAAGATCGTCCAGACGGCAAAGCAGACGGTGAAGGCGAGTGTGCTCATGCCGAGCGCCGCGCCCCTTCCTTCCGGGACTGTTTCCTGGATACTCGGCGGTCGCTGCATCAGATGCTCCCCGTTGCGCCACTCATTGGCGGCACGAGGGAAACTTTGGTGCAGGCTGCGTCGGACTATTTGATTTGAATCAAATCCGGCCCGGGTGACGGGAATCTTCGTTCGAATGTTCTCTTTTGTGAACAGTACTCGTTACCATTTGGTAATTCTTCAAAGGCCTGCGGTTGCGCCAGATCAACGAGCTTTGTCTATGAGGGGTGCACCACTACCTAAAGCAAGAAGGTAGAGCCCAATTATGCGCACAACCGACATGCCGCTGATCCGTCGCTCGCGCTTGTTCGCCCAGGTGGGCGAACCCGATCTTGCGGCGATGTTGGCCGCCTGCTTCGTCCAGACATTGCCAGCGAGCGCAACGCTCTGCCGGCAGGGTGAAAAGGCGGAGTTCCTTCATGTCGTTCTGTCCGGTCGCGTCGGCTTGTTCGGCTCGGCCGGCCATGAAGAGGCGTTGGTGGAATTCTTCGGGGCGGGCGACGCCTTCATCGTGCCGGCAGTGGTGCTCGATGCGCCTTACCTGTTGACCGCACGAATGCTCGAAGAGGGGCGTATCCTGATGTGGCCGGCCGCGGCGTTCCGCGCCCAGGTGCGGGCCACGGGCGCATTGGCCTACGGAGCGGTGCTACTACTGTCAGGCTACTGGCGTACGCTCATAGGGCAGATCAAGGATCTGAAGCTACTCTCCGCAATAGAGCGGCTTTCGGCTTTCCTCCTCGCCTTGGCGCCGCGCGAGACCGGCCCCGTCACGGTAACGCTGCCGGGAGGCCGACGCCTCGTCGCCGGCCGGCTGGGCATCACGCCGCAGAGCCTGTCGCGCGCCTTCGCCGCGCTACGTCCTCTCGGCATCAGCGGTGGAGGCCGCCAGGTGACGATCGTCGATCCGGCACGCCTGCGCGAATTCGCCGGCGCCCGCGCCTTGAAGGGCCCGGAGAGACGCGACTGACACTGGATGCGTTTGTGAAGGACGGACCATGGCCGCGATCCCGCGACTGAAGCTCTACGCCGGCCCCGCTTTGCTGTCCTACGGCTTCCGCCCCTTCTTCTTCCTGGGGTCGATCTGGGCAGGTATCGAAGTACTGGCCTGGATGCCGATGTTCTACGGCGAACTGTCGCTGGCGACCGCCTTTTCGCCGCGCGACTGGCATGTCCACGAGCTGCTGTTCGGCTTTGTGCCGGCCATCGTCGCCTGCTTCCTGCTGACGGCCATCCCCAATTGGACCGGGCGGCTGCCGCTGCAGGGGCTACCGCTGGCAGGGTTGGTGCTGGTCTGGCTTGCCGGCCGCTAT
The DNA here is from genome assembly GCA_044377795.1 of Reyranella sp. Classification (GTDB taxonomy): domain Bacteria; phylum Pseudomonadota; class Alphaproteobacteria; order Reyranellales; family Reyranellaceae; genus Reyranella. The sequence continues at coordinate 16,936 of JBILYJ010000025.1, forward strand.
GCCGTCGCCGTGTCCGCGGGTATCGGGCTGGCTCGGCACGACCGTTGTGGACTGCGCTTTCGTGGTCCTCATGGCGGCCGCCGTGGGCCGGATATCGAAGGAGCTGGAAGCCACGGAAGAGAGCCGCAGCCCGCTGCAGGAGCAGCTCGACGTGCTCGGCAAGCGGCTCGGTAGCGTCGCGCTTACGTTGGTCGGGTTGCTTGGGTTCCTCGAATACCTGCGAAGCGCCGACCTTGCGCATGCCATTCTTGATTCCATCGCATTGGCCGTTGCCGCCGTACCTGAAGGACTGCCGGCGGTCGTCACAGTTATCCGCACGCCGGCAGCTCAACGATCTACCCGACGATCTTTGGACGAAGATCAGCATCGAATTCTACAAGGATGCGGCCGATGCGGTGTTTAAGTCGTTGGTGGAATGACAGCGCGCCGGCAGCCGGCGGGCATCCCGGTAGCGAAATTCCGATCCCGGCTCCGATCTCTGGCCGCTCGAACACTCCAAACTTGCAGAATTGCGCTCCGAATTGCCCATAAAAATCAGCGCCTTACAAGAAGCGTACTAAATCCCGAAGTCATCAGCTTTGGAGAGAATGGGCGGCAGAGAGAGCCAAACGGTCCCCGATGCGGCAAAGCCAGTCAACAGGTCCAGCGGGCAATGTCCGCAGCTATTGGGCTTTAGGTGGGCCCGCCAAGGCGGGAGAGACTGTCAGTGCGGCCGTGAATGGCGGAGGGAAAGAGCCTGAAATCCAACGGTCTCTTACGCGGGCGAATGACCCAGTCGGATAGCAATCGCCTGCGATTTGAGCGACAGTGACATGGTTTCCCCCTTTCGATAACGACGCTCGGGCTGATCGATTGTCAACAGACCGTATTGCTCCGCAAGTGATTCCACCGAGCACCGATCTCTCTTCCCTAAGCCAATCGATGGCGTCCTCACAGGCCGGCCCGCTGGCCATATTGCGGGAGACGCCGCTCTTCCGGGACATGGCACCGGCGCGGTTCGTACGGTTGCTGGGCGCCATGGAGCCCCTCGCCTATCGTGCCGGCGAGGTGGTTGCGCGGGCGGGAGAACCTGCTGCCGGCCTGCTGCTCGCCGCGCAGCAGGACTTCCAGCTCGTCACGCCCGGCGGGCGCGAGGTCGCCGCGCCCACCGCTTCGTGTGGCGAGGAAATCGCGGCCGGCATCGATCGCTATGCCCTCTCGGCAGTGGCGCGTCGCGACGGAGCCGGCTGGAGCGTGCCCGCCGATGCTCTAAGGGCCTTCGCCCGCGACAATCCCGAGTGCGTAGGCCGTGCCTTCAGCGAGTTCACCTCGCGACTGGCGATGGAACCGGTGGCGCGGCCGTCGATGCCGCCGCCCCGGCGGCAGTTGCAGGTCGGCCTGTTCGAGGTGATCGGCTGGACAATGGCCGTGGCGTTGCCCCCTCTCGCCTATTTGCTCGGAGCCTACATCGGCTGGACACCCCAGGCCGCCATGACGATCGCCATTGGAACGGCCATGATCGTGCTGTGGGTCTTCGCCCTAGTCGACGAGTTCATCCCGCCCCTGCTGGCCATCGTCGCCATACTGTTCGTGGGCTTGGCCCCTCCCGCGGTGGCGCTGGCCGGCTTCTCCTCTGCCGGCTTCGTGATGCTGGTGGGAGTGTTCGCACTGGCGGCGATCATCACGGCCTCAGGGCTGAGCTATCGGGCGATGCTGTGGCTGCTGCTCAAGATGCCGGATCGTCCGCTCTTCCACCGGTCGGTACTGCTGTTCGGCGGATTCGCCCTGTCGCCCGTGATGCCCTCGGGCAACAATCGGCTCTCGCTGCTTCTGCCCCTTTACCGCGACATGTTAGAGGGCTTGAAGGTGCCCCCCGGAAGCCGAGCCGCCACCGGCCTTATGGCGGCGACCTTCTCTGGTGCGATGCTGATGTCGCCAATGCTCGCAACCAGCAAGTCGGCCAACATCGTGGCGGTTAGTCTGCTTCCAGCGCAGATCCAGGCCGAGTTCCTTGGCCTTTTTTGGGGACTCGCGGCCGGGGTCGCAGCGCTTGGCGTGACCGTGCTGCATGGCGTGTTGTCCGCCGGTCTGTTCCGAGGGCCTGCCCCCCGCTCCCTGCCCAAGGAACGCATTGTCGAGCAGCTCGCTCTGCTCGGTCCGCTGGCGCCGGCCGAGCGACTGGCCTCCCTCGGTTTTTTGTTCTTCCTCGCTGCCGCTGGCACGTATGCCTGGCACCAGGTCCCCATGGCCTGGTTTGCAGGAGTCGTCCTCGTCGTCCTTCTCATCTCGGGCCAGTTCTCGAAGCAGGACTTTCGCCGCGAGATCGACTGGCCAATGCTGTTCTTCCTGGTTGGTTTGGACAGTATCACGCGCATCATGGACCATCACGGACTGCAGGTCGCCCTGGCCGGGGCGCTCGCGCCATGGTTCCAATTCGTGGATGGAAGGCTGGAAGTCTTCGTCCTCGCCGCGCTGGCCGTCACACTGCTGGTACGTCTCGTTCTGCCGCTCACCGCGGGGATGCTGGCATCCTTCGTGATCCTGCTGCCAATCGCAGAGGCAAACGGCATCCATCCCTGGATCTGCCTGTTCCTGGCGACGATGTTCAGTGACATCTGGTTTCTGCCCTATCAGAGTTCGGTCTTCCTGCAGTTCACTTCACAGGTTGCCCCGGACAGCTTCGATCGTCGGCGTTTTTTCCTCTACAATACTGGTATGAACGTCGCGCGAATCGTCGTGGCCTACGCCTCGATCCCGTGGTGGCGCTGGCTGGGGTTGGCATGAGGCGGCAACTGCGGCGCCTGATGATACTCAGCTTCGTCCTGGGCGGGCTCCTCGCGCTTGCCGGCTTCAGGGCCTCGCTCCCTCGGATCCTGATCCTGCATTCCGGAAGCGAGGGGAGTGCCTGGGTACGAGGGCTCGACCTTGCCTTCGAGCGCGAGCTGCAGGCGAGCCGTCAGCCCGTCCGCGTGGAACGGCACTACATGCGCCTCGACGAGCCAGGGAGCAGTCCGGAGGTAGTACGCGTCCGAGTGCAGGATGCGCGCCGGGCGGTGGACCGATTGTCGCCAGACATGCTGATCGCCGTGGACGACGAAGCAAATAACCTCGTGGCCCGTCATGAAAATGGGCGGCCGGACCTGCGGCGACTCTATGTCTCGATCAACCAGCCCCCGTCGCGCTACGGGTACGATGGGCGCACCTCGGTGACCGGCGTGGCCGAAACATTGCCCCTGCTGGCGATCAGGGATGCGATCGAGGCGCTGCATGGGGTGCCCCCATTTGCAGCGGGCACGGCTTCACACCGCCCACTGAGGGTCGCGGCCTTGGCACGGGACAGCGAGACGGGGCACGCAGAGCTCGAGCAGGTAAAGCGCTTCGACTGGGCCCCTCTGCAACTGGTCGAGGCCGCGGCAGTTGGCGATTTCGATCAATGGAAACGGGGCTGCGAATCATGGGCCGGAAAGGCCGACATTATCCTCGTGCTGAGCTATCGCGGCATGCCACTGGCCGCGGGATCGACGAAGGCAGTGACGGGCGCCGAATTGGCAGGCTGGATGGAGACCGCATGCCGGCCCATGCCGATCGGCGTGAGTTCAGGCTACGTTGCTGACGGTGGCGGCCTTAGCATCGCCCCATCGCCGGAGGAATATGGCAGGATCTCGATGCGCATGGCGCTAGAGTGGCTCGCATCTGACAGTCAAGCCGCCCCGCCGAAGGCTCAGGAGGCCACGCATTTCGATGTGGCGCTCAACGCCACCCGCCTGCGGCGCCGCGGCTTGAACTTGCCGCCTCTTTACGTCGAGGCGGCACATGCTCGGAATGCCTACTCCGACTGAAGGAGCCGCCTCCAAGGCAGGTGACTGCCCTCGCAGCCAAGGGGAACAACCGGAAAACGCTCGCCAAAAAACCCGGGCTTCAGCGATTTGATCACCAGTCGTATTTCTCTTCGGCTGAACCGACTTTCAAACTTGGGTACAGTTTCACGTTAACAGACTTCGACAGTCTGGTGGCGTAAAGAACTCCAACCGCGGTACTCGCCTTAGGAATAAGGCATTCTATGACTTCCCTGCCGAGCATTGGAAACACCTGCGAACGACCAACCCGATCGAGAGCACGTTCGCGACCGTCAGCTACCGAACCATCCGATCCAAAGGTTGCCTCTCGAACAGGACGGCCCTCGCCATGGTGTTCAAGCTGGTCGAGGGCGCCCAGAAAAACTGGCGCCGCCTCGATGGCCACGCCCTATTGCCAGAACTCATCCTGGGGGTGAAGTTCACTAACGGGCTGGAGGTCATCGCCAAGGCGAACGAACTTCAGAACGCAACCGCCGCCTGAAAGATCAGGCCGTCACCAACTTTTGGCGATAGCTCCCTGGGGCGGTACCGGAGACCGTATGAGACTGCATAAGCAAGCTCTCTTCCTGGCAAACATTCAACTCGGTCAGGGCAGCATGGCGGCGCGGGCCATCCTGACCGCGTGCGATCGCCTGAACGGCATATTGTCGAATCTCGATTCGAAGACATCCGTGCTTCTCAGGGTAAACGCGATGGTTGTCGCCGCACTCGCCTACGTCCTGATCATAAATGGCAGCGACCTTCTTCAGGTCGGGAACAGTACGTTGCGCCTGCTCGGCATCGTCGTTGGCCATGCGAGCCTGATAGCAACGATTGCAAGTTGTTGCTTCGCCTTCCCCGTCATCAACATCGAAGGAGATTTTTTCGGCGTCTCTTTCGGCGAAAAAGAGGGTGATCCTGCAGCGCTCGACGAGGCGGTTCTGGCCAGAAAATCCTCCACCGTCGCCAGAAAGGTCTGGTTCTATGGCTGGGCATGGCGCCTCGCCGCGCTGGGAAGCATGGGCTTTTCTCTTTTGGCGCTCCTGGCAACCCTGCATGTGAAGTAGCAGGCGGGGAATGTTCAATCCGGGTGACCCCGTACGGCCAAATAATTTGTCCGACCGACGCACCATCACGCCGCCTCGCGATGATAGTAGCGCAGGAGCCCGCCCAATCGCTCGCGGCATTGCACCGGCCCCTCGCGGCCGCGGTCCGTGTTCCGAGGAAACAGCAGGACGTTGCCCTTCCCCTGGTGCTTTCGCTCGGCATGGAAATGGTCGACGTATTCGCTCAGCGCCCGCCGCAACGAGTGAGCTGCCCCCGGATTTTTTGGACACCGATTTGTCCAACCGGAGGCATTCATGATGAAGTCGAGCATGAACCAAATCGAAACCAACGATGTGAATGATGATCCTGAGGTCAGCAGGGTCGAGCGCAGTTCGTCCAGGCAGTCTCCTGGCCATGTGTTCCCTGGCCAGGGAACGACGCGCCAGGCCCCGCTCGCACCTGGCCAGCGCTGGAGCGTGGCACGCAAGCGGGAGGTCGTCCTTGGCCTGCTGCGGGGAGAATCGAGCGAACTACTCTCCCGTGAGC
>JBILYJ010000026.1:0-22337 GCA_044377795.1 Reyranella sp.
CCATCGTCGATGCCTGCTGCAAGGCTTGGACTGACCTTCTCGCCACACCGCAAAGGATCGCATCCATCACAAGCCGGCGATGGGCTGAACTGTCATGAGTTCTGTCGCTTGGTATGAGACCGAGCTTGGCCTGATTGCAAGCGGGCGTCTGGCCGCGTCGGTTGACGCGGCATTTGGGCGGCCGGAATGGGGCTATGCTTGTGTGTTTCGTCAGCGCGATGCCGCTGCGAGCAGGGCGTGGGCGTTCCGGAAGTCGTGCTCGTAGGGACAGCCTGACGCCATGGCGATCTTGATGCGGCGCACGCTGGTGGTGACGACGGCGCCGATCTTGAGGAGCGCCAGGCGGATGGAACCGCAGGACGCCTTGGCGAAGCGCGTATGCTTAAGCCCGATGCGGCGCAAGGCACAGGGCAGGACGTAGGCCATCGAGGGCAGCCACAGGCGGAGCTGGTTGGCGCGCATCGTCGCGGTCGAGGTGCGGTCGGCGAACATGTCGAAGAATCAGTGCCAGTGCGAAGCAGAATGCCGCACCCAGGGCGAGGATGGCCGCGCCGCTCATCGTCTGCTATGTCCGCGCGCTTCGAGGGACGATGAGGTTAGAATGGACACGCTCACCTACTGGAACGGCACGTGGCACGAGGGCAACCCGGCAATCCTGGGCCCGCGCGACCACGCCTTCTGGCTGGGCTCCATGGTATTCGACGGCGGGCGGGCATTCGAGGGCTGCGGCCCCGACCTTGACCTCCATGCGGAACGTGTCGTGCGCTCGGCCCGTGCCATCGGCCTGAACCCGACCCAGACGCCGGAAGAGATTCTGAAGCTGATGCACGAGAGCGTGCGCCGCTTCGGTCCCAAGGCCGAGCTCTATGTCCGGCCGATGTTCTGGGCGGGCAAGGGCGGCGCCGGCCCCATCTCGGTCGATCCGGACTCCGCGCAGTTCCTGCTCTGCACTTACGTCTCGCCGATGCGCGCCGGCACGCCGCTGACGCTCGGCCTCTGCCGGTCCATCCGCCGGCCCGCGCCCGAGACCGCGCCGACCGACGCCAAGGCGAGCTGCCTCTATCCCAATTCCTCGCGCGGCGTTGCGGAGATGCTGAAGCGCGGCTTCAACAACGGCGTCGTGCTCGATCCGCTCGGAAATGTTGCGGAGACCTGCAGCTCCAACCTCTTCCTCGCACGCAACGGCGTGGTCGCGACCCCCGTGCCGAACGGCAGCTTCCTGGCCGGCATCACGCGCTACCGGACGGTCAAGCTCCTGCGCTCGGCGGGCATCACGGTCGAGGAGCGTACGATCCGCCCGGCCGAGCTCGAGGAAGCCGACGAGATGTTCACCACCGGCAATGCCGGCAAGGTTCAACCCGTGAGCCGCTACGAGGACCGCGATCTGCAGCCCGGCCCGATCGCCGCCCGGGCCCACGATCTCTACATGGCGTTCGCCCGCACCCAGCGGGTGATCTGAGGCGGCCACCCGTTTGCCGCTCCCTGCCGAGCATCGACTGAAGAATACGCCCATCATCAATTCTCGCGACGGCAGCCACGCAAGACCCGACATCTCAACCCCAAGTGCCGCAAATGGACCAGAATCGAGTTTCCTCCACCGAGCTTCCCCTCGCGCGATTCCTGGCGCACTGCCACGCGGACTTCTCGAAGGACGATAGCGGCGAAGTCGCCTCCTACATTCCCGAGCTGGCACTTGCCGATCCGCACCATTTCGGCATTGCCGCCACGACGGTCGACGGGTTCGTCTACGAAGTCGGCGACAGCACCGTCGAGTTCAGCATCCAGTCGATTTCGAAGGCTTTCGTCTTCGCTCTCGCCCTCGATGAACTCGGCGCCGAAAGGGTCGAAGCCGTCGTGGGCGTCGAGCCGAGCGGCGATGCGTTCAACTCCATCCGCCTGGGCGCGGACAACTGGCCCTTCAACCCGATGGTCAACGCGGGCGCAATCGCCTGCGTCGGACTGATCTGCGAAAGCGACGCCGACGGCGCCTTCGAGCGCGTGCGAACCACGCTCGGACGCTTTGCCGGACGCCGTCTCGAAGTGGACGAACCGACGTTCCGGTCGGAGCGCGAAAGCGGCGACCGCAACCGGGCCATCGCCTACCTGCTGCGCAACCACGGCGTCCTGCAGGGTGACGTCGACAAGGTGCTCGACGTCTATTTCCGCCAGTGCTCGCTCCGCGTCTCCGCGCGGGATCTGTCCGTAATGGCGGCGACGCTTGCGAACAAGGGCCGCAATCCGCTGACCGGGGACCAGGTCGCCTCCTCCTATGCGGTCGCCCGCACGCTCTCCGTCATGACCAGCGCGGGCATGTACGATTCGGCGGGCGGCTGGGTCTATCGAGTCGGCATTCCCGCCAAGAGCGGAGTCGCCGGCGGCATCGTCGCCGCCCTGCCCTCGCAGCTCGGCCTCGGCACCTATTCGCCGCGCATCGACGACCAGGGGAACAGTGTCCGTGGCCTGCGCACCTGCGAGGCGCTGTCCACGCATTTCGGCCTGCATATGCTCAACCGGGTCGGCGACGTGCAGACCTGCATTGCGGCCGGCTACGACGTCGGCAGCGTCTCGTCACGCCGGACCCGCCCGGCGCGCGAGCAGGCCATCCTCGAGGCGCATCACGAGGAGTGCGCCATCCTCGAACTCACCGGCGCGCTGAGCTTCGCCAACATGGAGTATATATCGCGGCGCGTCAGGAGCCTTCGCCAGGCCCTCAAGCATCTCATTCTCGACTTCCGGCGCGTGCCTTCCGTCAGCGATGCGGCGCTGCGGTTGCTTGGCGACATCTTCGACGACCTCACGCAGGGCCGCGTCGAGATGGTGTTCAGTGGAATCCCGAAGGGAACTCCCGCCGAACAGTCGCTTCTCAGCTGGCTGGCCGACCGGCCCGGCGTGCGCAGCATCGGGTTGCTGGACGAAGCCATCGAATGGGCCGAGGACCGCATCCTCCAGAGCCAGGACGGCGATCTCTATCGCGGCAAGCCGGTCGACATTGCCGAGCAGGAGTTGCTGGCTGGGCTGGACGCGCAGGAACTGGCCGCCCTCACCGCTTCGATGGTCCGGCACGAGTACCGAATTGGTGATCGCCTGATTTCCGCCGGGGACTCGGCATCGTCCCTGATGTTCGTCTCGAGCGGCGTCGTGAGCGTCCGCCTGCACAGCGGCGTCCGGCTGGCCACCCTCTCCGCCGGCATGGCCGTGGGCGAGATGGCGCTGCTCGAGACAAGCCGGTCGGCCGACGTTTGGGCGGACACCCATGTCGCCTGCCTCGAATTGTCCCTCGACGCCTTCGCCGCCTTCCGTGGTCGCTACCCACATGCCGGCGAGAAGATCATGGCCAACCTCGCCCGCCTGCTTGCGAAGCGCCTGATCGTCGCCAATCACAAGATCGAGGTTCTTGCGTCCTATTGAGGCTCGAGCGCAGCCGCCTCGGCCCGGATCCGGATCCACATCACCGCAGCATTGAGCAGCGTGAAGACGAGTCCGTACCACGCCAGCCCGAAGACGAGCGGCAGGACGAGGAGTTCACCAGCCACCACCCAGTAATTGGGATGGGACAGGAATCGGTAGGGGCCGCGCCTCACGAGTGTCGCACCCGGCAGAATGATGATGCGGGTCGTCCAGCGCCCGCCCAGGGACGCGATCACCCAGACTCGTGCCAACTGCAGGCCGACGAAGAGCAGGAGCCAGAACAGGTTGACGCTCTGTCCCGCCGGCACGCGGTACACCGCAAGATACCAGAGGCCGAGCAGCCAGGCGGCATGCAAGGCGACGATCAGCGGATAGTGTGCTGCACCAACCTCGTGCGCACCCTGCGCCAGCAAGCGGCGCGTGTTGCGGCGGGCGAGGACGAGTTCGCCGAGACGCTGCGCCGTGACGAGCCCAAGGATCAGCGCAGCCCAGTCCATCACTTCACCTTCAGGCGGCGCCGGCCAGCGACAGGCAGCTGCAGGTGAAGCCCGGCCCCAGGGCCGTCAGCACCGTGCGCCGCGGCAGGCCCGCGGCCACGAGCCGTTCGAGCACGAACAGCACCGTCGGCGCCGACATGTTGCCATACTGGCGAAGCACCTCCCGTTCATGGTCGAGCGTGCCTTGCGCGAGACCGAGCGTCGCTTCGAGGGCGGTGATCACCTTGGCGCCGCCGGGATGACAGGCGAAGCGATCGACCGAGTCGCGCGCCACGCCGATGCGCGACAGGATGTTCTCCACCGCCCGGCCAACTTCGTTCTCGGCAAAGGGCGGAATGGACCGATCGAAGATGACGCCCAGTCCCGTCGGATCGACCTTCCAGCCCATGATGTCGAGCGTGTCGGGCCATAGATGCTCGCCCGCGCCCTCGATCCGGGCGAGTCCCTCCTCGTCCGAGCCGGCGCGAACGACACAGGCCGCGGCGCCGTCACCGAACAGGGCGGTCGCCACCATGTTGGCGGGCGTGAGCTGGTCCATGCGAAAGGCGGCGGTGCAGATCTCGATGGCGACCAGCAGCACCGTTGCACCAGGCCGCGCCGCCGCCAGCCGGCTGGCGAGCGCCAGCCCCGACACGCCGCCGGCGCAGCCCAGGCCGAACACCGGCACACGCTCGACATCGGCGCGAAAGCCCATGCGCCCGGCGACGCGCGCTTCCAGGCTGGGTGTCGCGACGCCGGTCGAGGAGATGGTGACGATCGTGTCGACCTCGGAGGCTGGAACCCCCGCGGCGGCAAGCGCCCGCGTCGCGGCCTCGACGAACAGCTCCTGAGCACCCTCGAGATAGGCGGCATTGCGCTCGGGCCATCCCAGCGAGGTGAAATACCAGTCGAGCGGCTTCACCGTGTATCGCGACTCGATGCCGGAGGTTGTGAAGACCGGCGCCATCCGTTCGAAGGCGGCGTAGCGATGGGCAAACATTCCCCGCGCCGCCTCCGCCGCTTCGGTCTGCAGCAGCCGGTGGGGAGGCAAGGCGTGGGCGACAGACAGCAGGACGCTTGAATGGGGCATGGCGTGATCCTTCAACCACCATAACCAACCCTCTTCCTCGAAGGTTCAAGTCACTTTTTCCTGACGGGCGCCGGCAAACGCCACGGCCGTACCCGCAGGAATGCCGCAAACGGAGTTGCCGGACAGGTCTTTCGTCGGCATAACCCGCGCGTCTGTTCGGAGTCTGATCAGGACCGCGCCGGAGCCGATCATCCTGCGCGACGAGAGGGGGAGACACTTGATGCAAGCGAACCGCCGTTCGACTCTGAAGCTGCTTGGAGGCGCTGCGCTCTCGGCTACCGCGCTGCCTGTCCTGCCGTCCTCCGCCTTGGCCCAGGAAGACCTCTACATTTCATCGACCTATCAGAACTTCAAGCGCGGCACGATCTATAGCATCGACGAGAGGACACGCGGTTTCGTCATCGTCTGGCAGGACCTCGGTCGCGTGAAGATAAAGGCGGCCGACCTCGTCACCAATTACGGCGCGCTGCGTGTCGGCCAGATCGTCGACGTGCAGTGGTACGACTATGTCGACTTCCTGATCGCACCGACCACGCCCGCCGTGACCGCTCGCGCGAAGGCGATGATGACCCAGGGCGCCCGCATCGAAGGCATCCCCGGCGCGCGGGAGCGCATCCGCCTCTGGTCGATGGCCGGCATGTGCACCAAGGTCGATCTCGCGACCAACACCGTGTTCCTGATCAACGCCTCGGGCGGCGAGCCCGACAAGCCCTCGCCCGACAGCGGCGAAGTCATCCAGATGCCTCAGGTCGTGAGCGAGGCGGGCAAAGCCGCGCTGAAGACGATCAAGCCGGGCACCCAGATCACCACGGTGTTCAGCGTGCAGACCGCGCTCCAGGTCACGATCATCCGCTGAGCATTTTCGCATATCTCGAAGACCACGCCGGGGCCGCAAGGTCCCGGCGTTTTCGTGTCGGCGTTTCCTTGCCGCGGCCGGAGTGCTAGCTAGTCCGAAGCAACTCTTGCGGGAGGACGCCATGGCCGCCTCATATGACCTGATCGTGCGCAACGGAACGGTGATTGACGGGACCGGAGTCGAGCCGCGCGAAGCGGATGTCGCCATCCAGGACGGCCGGATCGCCGCCATCGGCCATATTGGCGGCAGCTGTCGCGAGGAGATCGACGCCAGGGGCCTCGCCGTGACGCCCGGCTTCGTCGACATCCACACCCACTATGACGGCCAGGTCACCTGGGACGATCGCTTTTCGCCGTCGTCGGGCCATGGCGTGACGACGGTGCTGATGGGCAATTGCGGCGTCGGCTTCGCGCCCTGCCGTCCGGAAGATCGCGACACGCTGATGAACGTGATGGAGGGTGTCGAGGATATTCCCGAGCTGGTGATGCGCGAGGGCGTGCCCTGGAACTGGCAGAGCTTTCCCGACTATCTCGACGCCCTGTCGAAGCGCCAGTGCGACATCGATTTCGCCACCCAGGTGCCGCATGCGCCGCTGCGCGTCTTCGTGATGGGCAAGCGCGGCGTCGACCGGGAACCCGCCAACGCGGCGGACATGGCGGAGATGGCGAAGCTCGTTCAGGAAGGTCTGGACGCTGGCGCGCTAGGTTTTTCGACCTCCCGTTCACTCTTCCATCGCACGCCCGACGGCGCCCTGACACCGACCGTCACCGCCGGCGAGGAAGAGCTGGCGGCTATCGCGCGCGGCATGCGGCGCTCCGGCAAGGGCGTGATCCAGCTGCTCGACGATTTCGCGGACACCACGGCCGAGGGGGCCACCGAGTTCGCGATGCTGCGCCGGCTCGTCGAACTGTCGGGCCGGCCGCTCTCCTTCACGCTGCTCGACCTCTCGCTCTATCCAGGGCGCTGGCAGACGCTGCTGCACGAGATCGAGCGGGCCCATCGCGACGGGCTGCCGATCCGCGGTCAGGTCGCGGCGCGGCCGGTCGCCGTGCTCTACGGGCTGGAACTGTCGTTCCATCCTTTCTCGACCTGCCCGAGCTATCGCGAGGTCGAGGGCCTGCCGCTCGAAGGGAAGCTCGCCCGGCTGCGCGATCCAGCGATGAAGGCGAAGCTGCTCGCGGAGCAGCCGACCTATCGCAATCCGCAGATGCTGGCCTTCATGCGCGGCGTCTCCAACATGTTCGTGCTGGGCGATCCGCCCGACTACACGCCGCCGGCCGACCAGCGGCTCGACGCCCGCGCGGCCAGGCTCGGCATACCGCCGCTCGAACTTGCCTACGATCTGCTGGTAAGCGGCGACGGGCGCACGATCCTGTTCCATCCCGGCGCGAACTACACCGACTGCTCCGACGCCAACATGGCCAGCATGCTGCGCCACGAGCATACGGTGATGGCGCTGGGCGATGGCGGCGCGCATTACGGGCTGATCTGCGACGCGAGCTACACGACGCACGCCCTGACCTACTGGACGCGCGACCGCAAGGGCGAGCGCTGGCCCCTGCCCTGGGCGATCCGGCAGCTCACCGATGTGCCCGCGCGCACCGTCGGCCTCGGCGATCGCGGACGGCTGCAGGTGGGCTACAAGGCCGACCTCAACGTGATCGACCTCGACCGCCTCAAGGTCTCGGCACCGCACCCGGTGCACAGTCTGCCGGGTGGCGGGCGGCGGCTGGAACAAAAGGCCGAAGGTTATGTCGCCACCGTCGTCAGCGGCGAGGTGACCTATCGCGACGGCCACTTCACCGGCGCCCGCCCCGGCCGACTCGTGCGCGGCGCGCGATGACCCATCCGCTCGCGATTACGCGGGCACCTCCCCGATGACGGGGGAGGAAAGGGATCAACGCAGTGCGAACCCCTCATACCCGTTCGCGGCGATCTCCTCGCACTTCTGGCGGTACTTCGGCGCGCCGCCGGCATAGGCCATGAAGGTGCGCTTGAGGCGGCCGGGCACGTTCTTGTTCACGCCAGTCATCCAGGAATCGACCTTGGTGAGCAGCAGGCGCGATCCCGTGTCGTAGACATGGGCCGTCCAGGCCGTTTCGGCCTCCGGCGTTGCCTCGATGCGGGTCAGTCCCTTGTCGCGCATGTACCCCAGCAGGTCGGACACGAACTCGACATTCTGCTCGATGCAGCGCGGCAGGTTGCAGAAGGTCGCCGCATTGTGCGGCCCGACCAGGGTCAGCATGTTGGGGAAGCCCACGACGTTGAGGCCCAGATAGGTGTGCGGCCCGTCGGCCCACTTGTCACGTAGCTTCGCGCCGCCGCGGCCCTCGAAGTCGATGCGGTCGAACGCGCCGGTGATGGCGTCGAAGCCGGTGGCGTAGATGATCATGTCGAAGTCGTAGTCGACCCCGCCGACTCTCAGGCCCGTCTCGGTGATGCGCTCGATCGGCGTCTCGCGGATGTCGACCAGCTTCACGTTGGGCTGGTTGTAGACCTCGAAGTAGCCGCTCTCGAGCGGAACGCGGCGCGTCCCGTAGCCGTGGTTGGTCGGGATCAGCTTGTCAGCGATCTTCGGGTCCTTCACCCGGGCGCGGATCTTCTTGATCACGAATTCCGTCAGCGCATCGTTGGCCGCCTGGTCCATCAGCACGTCGCGGAAATTGCCCTGCCAGAAGGCGAAGCCCGGCGTGTTGTAGAGCTTCTCGAAGAAGGCTTCGCGCTCCTCCGGCGTCACGTCGGTCGAATGGCGCGGATCGGCGGTGTGGACGAAGCAGCCCCAGTTCTCGCGGCACTGCGCGAAGATCTGGTCGTAGCGCGCGCGGATGTCGGCCATCGTCTCCGGCTCGATCCTGCTGTTGCGCAGCGGCGTGCACCAGTTGGGCGTGCGCTGGAACACGGTGAGCTCGCCCACCGTCTTGGCGATCTCGGTGATCGCCTGCACACCCGACGCGCCGGTGCCGATCACGGCGACCTTCTTGCCCGCGAAGCTGACCGGATGGTGCGGCCACAGGCCGGTATGCCAGGACTCGCCCTTGAAATCCTCGATACCGGGAATGGTCGGCATGGTCGGCGACGACAGCGGCCCGATCGCGGTGACGAGGAAGCGGGCGCGGGCGCGGCCGCCGGTCTCGAAGGTGACCTCCCACTCGTTGGCCGCCTCGTCCCAGTGCGCGGCCTTCACCCTCGTGTTGAAGGTGATGTCGCGGCGCAGGTCGAACTTGTCGGCGATGAATTCGCAGTAGCGCAGGTTCTCGGGCTGGCCGGAAAAATGCTCCTTCCAGTCCCACTCCTTCAGCACCTCGGGCGAGAAGGAGAAGCCGTAGGTCCAGCTCTCGGAATCGAAGCGTGCGCCGGGATAGCGGTTCCAGTACCAGGTGCCGCCGACACCGCCGCCCGCCTCGTAGACGCGAGCCTTGAAGCCCATCTGGCGCAGCTTCAGGAGCTGGTACATGCCCGAAAGGCCGGCACCGATCACGATGACGTCCCAGTGTTCAACAATGTTGACGCTCTCGCTTGTCCGTGTCGCTTCAGCCGCGATAGCCATGGCGTTCCTCATCCGGTTTTGCCGAACAGTATAGCGCGGCCGGAAGCATTTGGACGACGCGCAGTGCGAGACTGGAGGTCGCTAGCGCAGGAGCTTCGGCGACCCGTACAGGTTGACCAGACGCGCGATCAGGAAGGCAACATACATGACGCCCAGCACCTGTTCGATAATGATCAGAGACCTCGCCATTGGCGTCGCCGGCGTGATCTCGCCGAAGCCGGTGGAGGTCAGCACGGTGAAGGAGAAGTACATCAGGTCCGACCAGTTGAGCTTGCCGTCCGGGCCATGGGCAATGGCAGCCGTAAAAGCACTGGCTTCGAAGACCTGCAGGAAACCAAAGAGACTCGCAAAGGACAAAGCGATCAGGATGTATGCCGCGACAGCCCCGAACACCTTGTCGGTGGTGATGGGCCGACGATCGAGCACATAGCGCAGGAGCGCAATCGTAACGGCGCCCACGAAGATCGCCGTCGCCCCCAGCGCGATCGGACGCAGCCCGCTGTAGCCCATGCGGTCGGCGATCAGGGCATCGACGGTGATGAAGCCGAAAACCCCCAGCCCCCAGAGAACGGGCCGTTCAAGGCGTAGTGCCCAGACCGCCAGGACGAGCACCACGAACAGCGCCACGCCCAACATCGAGCCGCCGATCGCCGAGCCGGCAAGCATCGGGTTGAGGAGAATGAAAAAGCACAGGGCGCCGACGAGGGCACTGCAGCGATTACGCCGCACATAGGCGATGCGGCGGAGCATACGGTGTCTGGTCATCTCACATAGGGCCCCCGCCCCGCTTTCCCCAGCCTCCGGCAGGCAGACTGCAAAACGCCGCAACCAACGGCAAATGGCCGGCGTTCCTCTGCTAAATGGCGGTTTTCGTCATGTTCCGCAGGGTCCTGGCGTCCCTCGGCCCGCTCGTCCTGGTCCTGACCGCCTGCGATCAGCAGGTGCTGATTGCCGGTCCGTCCCCGGATCCGGGCCGTTAAGAGGTCGTGGGGCTCATAGCCGAATGATGGTGGGGCCGAATGATGGGTGGGGACCTAGCCTCGCCAGAGCGACCACAGGAGGCCGGCCACCAGCCCCAGCGCGATGAAGCCGGCAAACAGCATCAGAGCGGCCTTTGCCCGGGAGAAATGATGGCGCCCCTGCGCGGTGGTTTCATGCGGCTGAAGGTGCGTGCCGAGCTCGTATTTCTTGGGGACGTGCCCCGCCGCGTGCGCCTTGGCGTGCACGCTCAGGAATTGGACGAAGTGCCAGAGCGCGCCGAGCGCCGCGAACATGCCCAGCAGCCAGAACGGCGCGAAGAGCATCCAGATTTCGACGTCGGTTCCCAAGAGATCCCCCTGATGTGGTCCCTCTCTTAGACCGGATCGGCTAGCGACCAAACCACGGATTGAAAGGGAAGCGCTGCCAGCGCCGGTCGTCGAACAGGACCAGGAAGAGCTGCGCGAGCATCTGGCCGAGCCGCGGATCGTCCGGCCCGGTCGCCTGGGTCCAGGCCGTCGTCTGGGATAGGGCGAGATCGTTGCGGCAATAGACGCCGAACACATAGACCCGGCCGGGTGTGGGCGACTTCAGGAAGTACTGTCCGGCACAGACCCGCGCCGCCGTGAGATCGTTGGCGGGGTCGAAGACCAGCGCCAGACGATAGTTCGGCCGAATCTCTTCCGGTGGCGACTGGTAGGTGAAGGTGAGGGCGGGCCTCGGCTTGTTGGCCTGCATCACCGGCAGCAGCCGTTCCTTCACCTGTTCCAGCGGCCATTGCGGAAACGGATTGCCCGCCACGATCACCTGGAAAAGGCGGCCGTCGGTCGCGGCCCAGAACTCGGAGAAATCGTACTCGGGAGCGTAGTCGAATCCTCCCACCGTTTGCGCCCGGAGCGGCGCAGCGAGGCCGAGGCAGGTCAAGGTCACCAGGAGGACACACCGCAAACGGGCCATTTGTGGAATCCTTGCAGGATCGAAAGGCGTTTTCGTACACGCAACGGAGTTGACCACATGATGAAAGTCGTCGGCATTTCCCTTTTGGCTCTCACCCTCGCCGCCTGTGGCGACACCTGGGGCCAACGGGCTGTGACGGGCGGCGGCATCGGCGCGGGCACCGGTGCTCTGGTCGGCGCCCTCACACCGATCGGGCTGCTGCCAGGCGCCTTGGTGGGCGGCGCCGTGGGCGCCGGCGTGGGCGCGGCGACGACCCCGCGCCGCTGAGGCACCCCCCTTCCTTCCGCGGGAGTCCCCACACAACAACCGCGAGGGACGCCAGTTCCGCATTGACCGTGAAGGCTCTAGGCTGGCGCCATGAAAATCTGCCTCTATGGCGCCGGCTCGATCGGCGGAATCATCGGCGCCCACCTCGCGCGTGTGAAGGGCGTCGAGGTCAGCCTGATTGCACGCGGCGCCCATCTCGACGCCATCCGCCGGAACGGCCTGCGCCTGGTCACCCCGCACGAAGATTTCACGGTGAGGGTGAATGCGACCGACGATCCCGCCCAGCTCGGGCCACAGGATGTCGTGTTCATCACCCTGAAGACGCACCAGTACCTCTCGATACTCGACAAGGTCACGCCGCTGCTGGGTCCGCAGACGGCGCTGATACCGCCGACCACCGGCGCACCCTACTGGTTCTTTCACAAACTGGCCGGCCCCTTCGAGGGCAGCCGGCTGAAGCGCATGGACCCCGGCGGCAAGCAGTGGTCGACCTTCGGCCCGGAGCGGGCGCTGGGCTGCGCCTACTGGGCCGGCGGGGTCGTGCCCGAACCCGGCGTGGCGCATCTCGAGAACGAGGTCTGCTACCTGCCGCTGGGCGAGCCCGACGGCTCGAACTCACCGCGCGTCACGGCGCTCAGTGCGGCCATGACCGAGGCCGGCCTCAAGGCGCCGGTGAAGGCCGACATCCGCGCCGAGATCTGGAGCAAGATGATCAACAGCCTGACCTGGAACCCGATCGCGGTACTGACGCTGGCCGACAATGGCGGGATCGGCCGCAGCGCCGGCGCCCTCGCCATCGCGCGCCGCATGATGACGGAAGCCGAGGCCGTCGCCGCCAGGTTCGGCGCCACGATGGCGACGCCGATGGAGAAGCGCATCGAGTTCACGGTCGGCTTGGGCGACCACAAGATGTCGATGCTGACCGATCTTCAGTCCGGCAAGCCGCTCGAGATCGACGCGCTCGCCGATTCGATCGCCGATCTCAGCGAACTGGCGGGTGTGGCGACGCCGACCATCGACATGATGCTGGCGCTGTTGAAGCTGCGAGCGGCGGCATAGTCACCACGTCTCCTTCCACGGCCTGAGATCCATCTCGAAGGTCCAGGCGCTGCGCTTCTGGCGGTGGAGCTGCCAGTAGGTTTCGGCGATGTCGTCGGGATCGAGGATCGCGTCGGGACCGGCATTGTAGCGGTCCGGGAAGTTGGCCTTGATCCATTCGGTGTCGATCGCGCCGTCGACGATGACATGCGCGACATGGATGTTCTGGGGACCGAGCTCGCGCGCCATCGACTGCGCCAGCGCCCGCACCGCATGCTTGCCGCCGGCGAAGGCCGAGAAGCCGCGGCCGCCGCGGATCGAGGCGGTGGCGCCCGTGAAGATCATCGTACCGCGGCCACGCGGCACCATCACCTTGGCCGCCTCGCGCGCCGTCAGGAAGCCAGCGAAGGCCGTCATCTCCCAGACCTTGCGATAGACGCGCGAGGTCGTGTCGCGAATGTCGAAACGCACGTTGCCGCCGATGTTGAAGACGAAGACCTCGATCTCGCCGATCTCGGCCTCGATTGCGCGGAACAGCGCCTCGACCTGCGCTTCGTCCCGGGCATCGGAGCCGAACGGATGGACCCGGCCGCCCTCCTCCACGATGCGCGCCACCAGCGACTGAAGCTTGTCGGCGCTGCGGCGCGTGACGACGGCGGTGTAGCCCTCACGTGCGAAGCGACGGGCAATGGCACCGCCCGTCGCATCGCCCGCGCCGATCACGACGCAGACCTTATCCCTGGTCATGGCGTTCTCCTTTGCACCCAATCTGTCGGCGGCGATCGGGCGGCTCAAGGGAGATTACGTCATGGCTGGCTGAGTTTCGGCCCTCTCTGTCCGCAGCGCGTGCGCCTTGCGCAGCTCGGCCGCCGTCAGACCCGTCCCGTCGGGGCGCCAGCCCGGCGCACCGAACAGGTACATCCAGACTTCCCGCGCCGACCGCGCCGAGGCGAGGTCCTTCACCAGGCCAATCCACGGGCCGAAGTTCAACACGAACGGATTGCGCGACGACACGTGCGGCGAGACGAGGCCGAAGTCGCACTTCACCTCGTCACGTTCGGCGACATAGGTGTCGAACAGGCGGTCGAAGACGATCAGGACGCCGCCGAAATTGGCGTCGAGATACTCTGGATTGCGCGCGTGATGGACGCGATGGGCGGACGGTGTGTTGAGGACGTATTCGAGCCAGCCCAGCTTCGTGATCCAGTCGGCATGAATCCAGAACTGATAGAGCAGGTTGAGGAACAGCGCCGTCAACACGGTCTCCGGCGTGAAGCCAAAGAGCACCAGCGGCACGAAGAAAAGCGACGTGCCCGTGAAGCGGCCGATCCAGCCCAGCCGGTAGGCAGCGGCAAAGTTGAATTGGTTCGGCGAGTGATGGACGGAGTGCGAGGACCAGAACCAGCGCACCGTGTGGCTGGCGCGATGAAACCAGTAATAGAAGAATTCGAGCCCGACGAAGAGCAGCAGCACCGACCAGACGCTGTCAAGCGACTGGGTGAAGAGACGATGCTCATAGATCCAGCCGAGCCACGGCGCGGCGAGTGTGTAGGGAATGAAGGCCAGCAGGCGGCGGCCGGCCAGATCAGCCAGCGAGCAGGCCCAGGATTTCCAATCATAGGCCTCGGCCCGCGTCCGCGACTGCCAGAGGCCTTCGGCCAATGCCGCCGCCATCACGAGCGGCAGGATGACGAGATAGAGAGTGGCGAGTGACTGCACGAAAGCCTCCAAATGACTTGCCGCGGTCGAATATATGAGTGATGCTCATGTTCTGTTACTCGCCTTCGTCCGTCCGGTGCCGTCATGGCCGCCCGTCGCCAAGCCCCTGAAAACAAAAGAAGATTGCCGCGCCAGGTGCGTGCGGCGCAGACCGTTGCGTCCATCGTCGAAGCCTCGGCTCAGATTCTCGAGAAGGGCGGCCTCGCCGCCTTCACCACCAACGCGGTGGCCGAGCGCGCCGGCGTCAGCATCGGCACGCTCTATCAGTATTTTGCCGACAAGAACGCGCTGCTGATGGCGCTTGCCCGCGAGGAGATGGAAGCGGCCCTGGGCGAGGTCGGACGGGCGCTACAGGGCGAAGGCGATCCCTCGCTCGAGGGGCGTGTGCGGGCCATGGTGCGGGCGATCGTCCATGCCTTTCGCGGCCGGCAGCGCGCCCGCAAGGCGGTCGTCCAAGCGCTCCTGGCGCAGGGAAACGGCATCGAACTGATCGCCCCAGTCGCCGCTTTCATTGCCCGCGCCGGCGAGACCGTCGGGCGCGGACCGAACCCGCTGGTCCGCCCACTCACCCGCGAACAGGCCTTCGTCGTCTCGCGCGCCCTCATGGGTGTCGTCCGCGCCGCAGTGCTGGAGGAGCAGCCCTTCCTCGCCAGCCGCAGCTTCGAGGACGAGATCGTGCGGATGATCGTCGCCTATCTCGGCGCAGTCACTGAGGCAGCCGATCCCGATCCCGATCGAACCAGAGCTTGAGCCGGTCGAGCATCGCGAAAAGCAACCGCTGATCGCGCTCCGGCCAGTCGTCGAAGGCACGCGCAAGGCTGGGGGTGAGCGCCGCCACGGCGGCGCGATGCTTGGCGAGGCCGGCGGGCGTCAGGACAAGCAGCTTCGAACGGCCGTCGCCACCGTTCGCACGCTCGCGCAGCCAGCCCTTGGCCACCAGCTTCTGCACGTTCTTGGTGACGCCAGGCTGGGGTTGCTGCAACGCGCGGGCGACGCCCGTGACGGTCCTGGTTTCGTCCGGCCGGTGGCTGAAATGGTTCAGCAGCACGAACTGCGGCAACTGAAGGCCGAGCGGCCTCAACACCTGGTTGGCCTCGGTCGAGGCCAGCTGGTCGATGATGCCGATCCAGTTGACGATGCGGAAGGGAAGCGGTGGCTCGGTCAAACTGTCACGAAACTCTGAAGCGGCCGTCGGGGCGACGGGCCCGGATCGCCAGCATAGCCCAGACGGAAGAACATCTGCAGCGTCGCACCGCCCGGCGTGCCGGTTTCCCTGTGCACGGCCGCGCGCAGATCCGCCATTTCGGGATATTCCTGCAGGGTCTGGCTGTGTGGCTGCAACGCCACGCCGAGCGACGTCGCTGCGAGCTGCAGGCGGACATAGCTCCGACCGACGGCGATCTGGGTGGTCCGCTTGTTGTCGCCGCTGGCGATCCAGCCAAAGGCGCGGGCGCTGCCGTAGCCCGCCAGCGTATAGTCGCGACCGCCGTTCCACGCCAGCGTTCCGGGGGTCATCGCCTTTTCAGGCGTCATCTGCCCGGTCTGGCGCAGCGCCCAGATCATCGGTCCCTTCAGCGAGATTCCGTCTCGGTGGGTGGCGATCTCGGCGGCGCCGATGCGCGCGACGTCGATACTCTCCTTGTGAGTCCGGGCCGTGTTCATCTCCAGTTCCGATCCGGCGATGGCCAGGGTGCGCAGGCGGTCGACCTTGCCGGGCTCGTCGACGATGGCGAGAGGCAACGCCGGTGTCCGGTGCCCCGCAAGCAGCGCCGCCGTGTGCACAGGATCGAGCATGCGGGCTTCGAACCTGCCCTTGACCGTGCGCCGCCGCGGCACCTGGACGAACAGCGGATCGACCGCGATGTCCGCTTCTTTCGTTAACACGATCCGCGCCACGGGCTTGTCGAGGGCCCAGCCGCCATCGGGAAAGAGCGTCATGTCGGCGCGATAGCCGTCGGCCGCCGCCGCCATCGCCAAAATCTCGAGGAAGCAGCCGTGACCGATCAGGATCTGGCGCGAGAACGGATCGGTCTGGGGCAGCAGCCGCGTGGCATCGACATGGAGCATGATCGTATCGGGTCGTGAAAGATCGACCGCCCAGGACTGGAGATTGTGCGGATTGGGTGCCAGCAGGGCCCACGCGAGCGCACGCCGACGCGGATCGGCCTCCTCCGGACCGGGACCGCGCCAGCCCTCGACGGCCACGGCGGGCATGGCGTCGAGCCGCGGCACCGCGACGGCAACGCCTGCCGCCACCACCAGCCCGCCGCCCAGGATACGGATGAAGGACTTGCGCGAAACAGCCATGAATCCCTCCACAACATTCCAAGGCATTGATAAATATTCTTTGGAATGCTGTGGTGCAAGCAAATAATATTCTTTGGAATATTTGCTGAGTCGCACGGAAGATCGCAGCTCACGCGCCCATGCGCCTTGCCCTGATTGTCAAGGAAGCGCGACCGGTCTCGTTCACCTGGAACACACCCTTATGCCAGATGCCGGGCTCGGTGCTGTCTCGGCAGCGACCGGACGCCAGCCCTGAGAGATCGCGCCCGCGAAGGCCGCGACCTCCTCCTGCCAGTCCTGGCGGTTGGAATCGGCCGAGCTCGCCGTCCTGCGGCCGGAGAAATCGAGATGCACGCCGCTCTCCTGCGGAAATAGGCGGCCGGTGAGCAATCGTGCGTAGGTCGCCGCGGACCGGCGCGGCGTGCTGGTGCCGGGGATCGCCCGCGCCACCACCGGCAGGATCGTCGACCAGGCCCAGCGTTCGAGAGCGGAACGATCGCGCGCCAAACCCGTGCCCGGCATCAGGCCGGGATCGAAGGCGAACCAGCGCGGTCCGGCCGCCGGCGTTCTGCGTGCAAGGGCATAGACATGCAGGATGGCGACGAGCTTGGACGTGGCGTAGCGGTCCAGACCCCGCTGCGTCTTGGACGCGCTGCCATCGAGTTCTCCGCGCGCCACCCTTTCGATCCCCCGATAGAGGCCGCCCCTGAACCCGAACAGGCGGGCGGTGGCGCTGGCCGGGTCATGCGTGCCGCTTGCCGTGAAGACGACCGGCGCGCCGGGCGCGAGGACGGGCAGCAGCCATTGGATCAGCAGCGCATGCGCCAGCCAGTTCACCTGCAGGGTTTCCTCGTAGACGTCGGCGGTCATGCGCCGGCCAGCCACGTTCTGAACGCCGGCATTGGCGGCCACGGAGGCGAGACGGTCGCCGGCGAGACGCGCTGCGACCGCGTCGGCGAATGCGACCGTCGAAGCGAGCGAGGCGAGATCGAGCGGCAGGATCTCGAGGCGGCCTTCGTCGGCAAGGGCGCGCAGTCCCGAGGCTTCGCCCGGCCGGCGGGCACCGACGAGGACCCGGTTCGCCGGGTCGGCGAGCAGCATGCGCACGAGTTCGAGGCCGATCCCCGATGTGCCGCCAGTAACGAGGTGGAGGACGGTCATTCTTTGACTCCGGCTGAGGTCCATTGAAAATGGAGACCAGGTTGCTGACCGTCCATTCGCATCGGAGCCACGCCGTGCCGGCCGCCCTGAAACCGCGCAAGAAGCCCCTCCAGGCCCGCTCCACCGTGACGGTGGATGCCATCGTCGAGGCGACCATTCGCATTCTGCAGCGGGACGGATGGGCTGCCTGCACGACGACGCGCATCTCGACGCTGGCCGGCGTCTCGGTGGGGTCCCTCTACCAGTACTTCCCGAACCGGAACGCGATTGCCGTCGAGATCGTCCGCCAGCGCACCCGCACCTATCTCGACGCCGTCATGGCCGCCGACCTGTCAGCGGCTGCATCGCCGGAGGAGGCCGTCGACGGCGCAATCGCCGCCTTCGTCGTCGAGAAACGCAAGGGCCTCGACGTCTCGCTCGCCCTGCGCGACGCATTGCCCGAAGTGCAGGGGCGCCAGGCGATCATCGAGGAAGCGCGGCGGTTCGTTCCCGCCCTTCAGGCCAAGCTCGCGGCGGCCGGCGCAGGGACCGCCGATCCGATGCAACTCGCCGTGGCGCTCGCCGCCGTCGAGGGAGCCGTCTGGGAGATGATGGCCCAGGACGAGGCCGCGATAGGACGGCCCGAGGCCGTCGCCGCCCTGTCGAGGGTATTCCGGGCCGCGGCGGGCTTCAGCCCTGCGGCAGCGGCACGTTGAGCAGCACGCCGAATTCGCGCGCGAGATCGCAGCTCACGCGCGCATGCACCTTGCCCTGCTTGTCGAAGAAGCGGCCGGTCTCGTTCACCGGAAAGACGCCCTCGTGCCAGATCCCGGGATGGATGTAGATGCCGACGCTGCCGTCCGACCAAAAGGCCTTGAAGGTCTCTGGCTGGAGATCGTCGCCCGGCAGCGCGGCCGGCACCACGAAGGGCTTGCCGTCGAGCGGCCAGAAGAGCTGCCCGCCGTCCGGGTGATAGTTGCAGTGCCAGAGCAGCACGCGGCCCTGGCTCAGCTTCACGCCGGGCCGCACCGTCTCCGGCAGGTCGCGGAAGCCGATGACATAGTGCCCGCCGACCGCCTCGTTGCGGCCGATCAGCTCGTTGCCGCGCCATTCGCAGGTGAAGATGCCCTCGGTCGTGCCGCCCTCGATGCCGGTGCCGGCATCGAGCTTGCGCGAGCCGCTGAGCGGCCACGGCACGATCTCGATCTTCTGCTTCTTCGGATCGCGCACGATCTCGCCGTAGCCCTTGATCGTGTCGCGGTTGGCGCGGACCAAGGGAATGTCTAGCAGGCGCAGCCCGGCCGGCACGTCGGGATTGAGATAGTCGAAGACGACGCCGTCATGCATGTCGCTGGTCCCTACGCTGCCTTGCCCAGATCCTCGCCGGCCAACGCGCGTTCGATCAGCTTCACGACATTGTCGCGGCCATAGAGCTTGATGAAGGCACCCATGCGCGGCCCCTGCTCGCTGCCGAGCAGCACCTCGTAGAGCGTCTTGAACCACTGCCGCAGCTCTTCCTTGGCGAAGTGGCGCTTGCCCGCCTCGTAGACTTCGTCCTGGATGGCTTCCGCCGTCGCGTCCTCGGGCATCTTGCGCAGCGTCTCGAGCAGGTCGTGCAGCGCCAGCTGTTCGCGTTCGTTCGGCAGGCGGAACTTCTTCGAGGACTTCACGAAGTCCTGGTAGTAAGCGACCGCGCCGGCGAGCAGCCGGTCGAGATAGGGAGCATTCTCCGGCGTGGCGCCCGGTACGTAGCGGCGCAGATACTGCCAGAGAACGTCCTTGTCCTCGGTATTGGCGACACCGGCGAGGTTGAGCAGCATGCCGAAGGTGACGCCGGCCGCGGAGTTGGCGGGGGCGGCGCCGTCATGGATGTGCCAGGCCGGATTCTCCAGCGCGCGGGCGGGCTCTTCCTTGGGCAGCTTCTCGACCAGGGAGAGATAGTCGTCGATGGCGCGCGGGATCACGTCGAAATGCAGGCGCTTCGCGCGCCGCGGCTGCTGGTGCATGTAGAGCGACAGCGATTCGGGCGAGGCATAGCGCAGCCATTCTTCGACCGAGAGGCCATTGCCCTTGGACTTGGAGATCTTCTTGCCTTCCTCGTCGAGGAAAAGCTCGTAGTTGAAGCCCTCCGGAGGCTTGCCGCCCAGGATGCGCACGATCTTCGCGGAGAGTTCGGCCGACGGGATCAGGTCCTTGCCGTACATCTCGTAGTCGACGTCGAGCGCGAACCAGCGGCCGGCCCAGTCGGCCTTCCACTGCAGCTTGACGTTGCCACCAGTGACCGGCGTCTCGACCATCGAGCCGTCCTCGTCGCGATAGACGATGGTGCCGGCATCGGCGTCGGTCTTGATCACCGGCGCCTGCAGCACGCGGCCGGTCTTCGGCGAGATCGGCAGGAAGATCGAGTAGGTCGCGCGGCGCTCCTCGCCCAGCGTCGGCAGCATGACCGCCTGCACCTCGTCGTAGTGGCGCAGCATGGCGAGCAGCATCGTGTCGAAGCGGCCGGACCTGTACCAGTCGGTCGCCGACTGGAACTCGTACTCGAAACCGAACGAATCGAGGAAGGCGCGCAGGCGAGCGTTATTTGCCGCACCAAAACTCGGATGCTCGTTGCTGAACGGGTCGGGCACCGCCGTCAGCGGCTTGCCGAGATGGGCAGCCAGCATCTCCTTGTTCGGCACGTTGTCCGGCACCTTGCGCAGGCCGTCCATGTCGTCGGAGAAGCAGAACAGCCGCGCCGGAACGTCGGACAGGCGGCGAAAGGCCTGGCGCACCATGGTCGTGCGCACCACCTCGCCGAAGGTGCCGATATGCGGCAGGCCCGACGGACCGTATCCGGTCTCGAACAGCACATAGCCTTTCGCCGGCGCCTTGCCGCCAGTGCGGGCGACGAGCTTGCGGGCTTCTTCAAACGGCCACGCACGCGCGGCCTCGGCAAGGGTACGATCGATCTGGGACATGGGTCGGGCAACCTAGGTGCGAGGGCCATTTGCGTCAATTGCAGCAGCAGCCCAAAGTGCCGCGTCTGCAATGAATAAACGCGCACTCTCGCTCTCGATCGGCGGCCTGCTGGCGATGGCGGCCGGCATCGGCATCGGGCGCTTCGTCTACACGCCGATCCTGCCGGCCATGGTCGAGGCCCTGTCCCTCAGCAAGTCGCAGGCCGGGCTGATCGCCTCGGCGAATTTCCTGGGCTATCTCGCGGGCGCGCTGTTGGCGGCCGTGCGCCTGCCGGGTTCGCGCCGCTTCTGGCTGCTGGCTTCCCTCGCGATCACGGCGATCTGCCTGCTGGGCATGGGCCTTGCGACCGCGATGCCGGTCTTCATGGGCCTGCGCATCGTCGCGGGCGGGGCGAGCGCGTTCGCGCTGATCTTCAGCTCTGCGCTCGTGATCGACCGTCTGAGCGCCTCGGGACAGGGCGCACTCTCCGCCGTGCATTTCGCGGGCGTCGGCGTCGGCATCTCGGTCTCGGCAATCATCGTTGCAGTTCTGCTCAAGCTGGGCGCCGCCTGGAGCCTGCTGTGGTACGCGAGCGCGGCGTTTGCCGTCGCAGCGGGTTTCGTCGTCGCCTGGCTGGTGCCGCCCGACGAGACGGCGGCGCAGACGACGAAACGTCCGGCCGACCTGCGCCTGTCCGGCTACTTCGTGGCACTTCTTCTCGCCTACGGCCTGTTCGGCTTCGGCTACGTCATCACCGCAACATTCATCGTCGACATGGTGCGCGGGACTTCGTCGATCGCACCTCTCGAACCCTACATCTGGCTGCTGTTCGGCCTTTGCGCCGTCCCCTCGGTGGCGCTGTGGACGGCACTTGGCCGCCGCTGGGGCGTCCTTCGCATCTACGCCGCGGCCTGCATCGTCGAGGCGGCGGGCGTCGCGACCAGCGCGCTATGGCTGCATCCCGCAAGCATCGTGATCTCGGCGGTGTTCGTGGGCGGCACCTTCGTAAGCCTGTCGGCACTCGGCCTCGTCGCCACGCGTTCGAACGGCAGCGATCCACGCGGACGCATCGCGCTGATGACGGTCTCGTTCAGCATCGGCCAGATCCTGGGACCGGCTTTCGCGGGCTATGTCTACGACGCCACGGGGAGTCTCGCGATGCCACTGCTGGCCGCCGTCGGAGCGCTCGTGCTGGCCGCCGTCCTGTCGCTGGTGGCCGACGCGAAGAGACGCGCGCTCAGCCCTTCCAGGTGAAGGGAAAGAGCTGCTGGCGCACGAAGCCATTGGGCATGTAGTCGCCCAGCACGCCGTACTTGCCGGGGAAGCGCCGGTCGGACTTCACCGCCGTACCAAACATGTAGTCGATGAAGGCGAAGTGGGCGGCGTAGTTGCGGTCGATCGCCTCGCGCTCCGAGCTGTGATGCCAGTGGTGGAAGTCGGGCGTCACGATCAGCCACTTGAGCGGCGCTTTGCCGAAGATCGCGGGCAGCCGGACGTTGGCGTGGTTGGACACCGCCTGGAAACCCACGATCACGATGTAGACGTCGGTGACGGCCTGGCTGAAGCCCAGCACGCAGAGCACGCCGAGGATGGACACGCGTGTCATCACGAGTTCGAAGACATGAAGGCGCGAGC
>JBILYJ010000336.1:0-5864 GCA_044377795.1 Reyranella sp.
CGCGAGATGTTCGGCGGCCTGCTGAACCCGACCAAGGTGATGGCGCATTGCCCGCCGATCCTGAAGGCGGCCGGCATGCTCGGCCAGTCGATCGAGCAATCGGGCCTTCTGCCCAAGGGTCTGCCGGCCCTTCTTTACGTGCGCGTCGCGACCATCAACGGCTGCCCGTTTTGAATTGATATCAATTCCAGCCGTGTGCTGGAGACGACGGAAGGCGGGATGGAAAAGCTGGCCGAGGTCACGACCTGGCGCGACAGCACGCTCTTCAGCGAGGCCGAGCGGCTGGCGCTCGAGTATGCCGAGCGCATTACCTACACCGATCGCAAGGTCGACGATGCGCTGGTCGCTGACCTGAAGTCCCATTACAGCGACGCGCAGATCGTCGAGCTGACGGCGGCGATCGCGATGGAGAACTTCCGCTCGAAGTTCAATCCTGCGCTGGGAGTCGAGGCACAGGGCTTTTGCATGGTGCCTAAACGGGGGTAGGCTGGCGGCAACAATAGAAGCCGGTGGAAACGATGACCGAGACCGTCCGCTACATGGATCGCACGAGGGACTACTATCGCGCGCTCGGCTATCCGTCGGACTATGTCTGGTCGCGCTTCGACACGGTGCCGTTCGCGCCTCTCACCAAGCCCTTGTCCGAGGCGAGGATCGGTCTCGTCACCACGGCAAGTCCGCCCGACCTCGGCAATCGCGATGCGTCCGGCAAGCGGCAGGTCTGGTCGGGCGCAGTATCGCCGGCGCCGGCCAAACTCTTCACCGACAACCTCGCCTGGGACAAGGAATCGACCCATACAGACGACCGGTCGAGCTTCCTGCCGATCGAGGCTATCCAGCACTGGGCGGAAGAGGGCCTGGTCGGCAGCGTTGCGGCGCGTTTCCATGGCGTGCCCACCGAGTACAGTCAACGCAAGACGATCGACATCGACGCGCCGCAGGTTCTGGAGCGATTGCGCGCCGACGGTGCCGACGTGGCGCTGCTCTCGCCACTTTGACCCGTCTGCCACCAAACCGTGAGTTTGGTCGCCCGCCATCTCGAAGCCAACGGAATGCCGACTGTCATCGTCGGCTCCGCCCTCGACATCGTCGAATACTGCGGCGTGCCGCGCTTCCTGTTCACGGATTTCCCGCTGGGCAATCCGTGTGGCCCGCCGTGGCGGCATGACCTGCAGCGCACGATCACGGGGCAGGCGCTGGCCGTCCTGCGCGACGCCGACGCGCCGCGCACCACACGGCGGTCGGAGGTGCTCTGGCCGTCCGACGACGACTGGCGCCCGCGCTATGGGCGCGTGAAGCCTGAGGATGTCGAGCGCCTCAGGGCACTGGGCGAGGAGCGGCGGCGTAAACAGGCGGAGGCACGGACGCCGGAGTAAGGCGGTCCGCGACCGCTACTCCATCTGGACGTTGAGCTCGCGCAGCTTCTTGGCCCAGAAGGCGTGTTCTTCGCCGACGAACTTGGCGAACTGCGCGCGGGTGCGGTCGGGCGGCATCTCCAGCCCGTCGCGCGCCAGCGCCTCCTGCCACTTGGGGTTCTTCATCGCTTCCTTGGTCGCCTTGTCGATCTTGTCGAGGATGTCGGGCGGTGTCTTGGCCGGGGCGAACAGGCCCTGCCAGCTGGTGACGACGACGTCGATCCCCTGTTCCTTCAGGGTCGGCACGTCCGGCATCGAACTGACGCGCTTGTTGCCCGTCACCGCCAGCGCCTTGAGATTGCCGCCCTTCACCTGGGAAACCGCGGGCGGCAGCGACGAGAAGTTCATGGTGATCTGACCGCTGATCACGTCGGCCACCGCCGGTCCCGTGCCTTTGTAGGGCACGTGGGTGATCTTGATCCCGGCCGCTTCCGCGAACAGCGCACCGGCGAGGTGGTTGTTGCCACCCACGCCCGACGACGAGAACGTGAGCTTCTCGGGATCCTTCTTGGCCATCGCCACCAGCTCGGCCGCATTCTTCACCGGCACCGAGTTACCCACGACCAGGACGTACTGGTAGTCTGTGATCTGGCAGATCGGCGCGAGGGTGGCGAGGGTGTCGATCATGCCCTTCTGGACGTGCGGGTTGATGATCACGTTGGTTCCCACGGCGACGAACAGCGTCTGGCCGTCCGGCTTGGCGTTGGCGACGGCGCGCAGGCCGATCGAGCCGGCGGCACCGCCTTTGTTGTCGATGATGATCTGCTGGCCGATGACCGGCGTCATGGCGTGCGCGAGCTCGCGGGCATTGATGTCCGTGCTGCCGCCGGCGGCGTAGCCGACGACGAAGGTCACCGGACCTGCCGGCCAGTTGGCCTGGGCGCGCGAGGCGGACGGCAGCAACAGCGACGAGCCGCCGAGGGCCAGGGCGTGACGACGGGTGATTGGGAACATGTATTTCCTCCTAGTGCCGCGCGCGGTTGTCCGCGTCGCGCATCCTCAGTTTGCCAAGACCTTGAAGCCAATTCCGCCCCGCAGCAAGCGGGCGCCTAGTTCTTTCCCGCGACGTAGCGGCCGGCGCCATCGCCCGCGAGCTTGCCCAGCACCGCGCCGGAGACCAGTCCCGTGCCGCCGGGATAGTTATGATAGAACAGCCCGCCGACCAGTTCCCCAGCGGCAAACAGGCCCGGGATCGCGTGGCCGTCGGTGTTCTCGACCTCGCCCTCGTTGCTGATCTTCAGACCGCCGAAAGTGAAGGTGAGACCGCAGGTCACGGCATAGGCCTCGAACGGTCCCTGGTCGATCGTATTGGCCCAGTTCGTTTTCGGAACGGCAAGGCCGCGCGTGCCGCGGCCGTCCTTGATCGCCGGATTGAACGGCACCTCGGTCATCACCGCCGAATTCCATTCCTTGATGGTCTTCAGGAACTGCTGCTCGTCGACGCCTTCCAGCTTCTTCGCCAGCTCCTCGATCGTGTCGGCGCGGACCTTGGTCATTCGCTTGATGCGGTATTCGTCGCGCAGCTTGTCGAGCACCTTCGAGTCGAAGATCTGCCACGCGAACTGCTGCGGCTGGGCCAGGATCACGGCGCCGTACTTGGCGTAGGTGTAGTTGCGGAAGTCCGCGCCCTCGTCGACGAAGCGCAGGCCGTTGGCGTTCACCATGATGCCGAGCGGGTAGGAGTGCTTCTGGAAATTGTCGCCGACGTCGAGGTCACCGAACTCCGGCGCGTTCATGTCCCAGCCGACGGCATGGCCGCCCGACCAGTTGCCGTGCGGCTTGGCGCCGATCGCCAGCGCCATGTTGATGCCGGCGCCGGTGTTGAACCGTGTGCCGCGCACCTTGGCGAGATCCCAGGTCGGGCCGAGATACCGGGTGCGCATCTCGGCGTTACTCTCGAAGCCGCCGCAGGCCAGCACGACCGCCTTGGCGCCAATCTTCACTTTGCGGCCCTTGTGGCGGGCGATGACGCCGCGCACAACGCCGTCTTCCTCGATCAGCGACACCGCCGCCGTCTCGTAGTGGATGGGAATGCCGGCCTTCACCGCGGCCTTGTGCTCGAGGTCGACCAGGCCCGGCCCGCCGCCCCAGGCCTCGACCGCGAGGCCGCCCCAGAACTTGTACTTGCCGTTCACCTTGAAGGCCTGGCGGCCGTAGGAGGGCTGGAAGCGCACCCCCTTGGAGCGCATCCACTTCATGGTCTCGAAGCTGCGACCGATCAGGATGTCGGTCAGCTCAGGGTCGCAGCGGTAGTTGGTGACCCGGCCCATGTCGTCGAGATACTGGTCGGCGGTGTAGCTGCCGAAATCGACGTCGCGCTTCTCGTCCTCGGTCAGGTCGTAGAGCTGCACCAGGTCGTCGACGCCGTGGAAGACCACGCGCATGGCGCCGGCGGTGTAGGTGCTGTTCCCGCCGCGCTCGGCCTCGGGAGCCGCCTCCAGCATGGCGACCGACGCGCCCGTCTCGCGCGCCGCCAGGGCCGCGCACGCCGCCGCGTTACCCGCACCTACTACCAGTACATCGACCTGAAAATCGTCCACGCCTCGCTCCTCGATTCCGGCACTGAATTTGCGTTACAGTAAGCGCAATGGGTGATCGTTTCGACCGTCTTGCGGCCCGGCACGCAAATGTCGAGGTTCTGCTACGCCGTCCCGGCATCGGGCACAACAACGGCCCGACCTTCGACATGTCCTGGGAGGCCTGGGTGTGGCGCCGTGCCGCCGCCAAGGCCTGGAAGACACCCAAGCCCGAAGTCGCAATGATGCGGCTGAAGCGGGCCGACCGGCTTGGGATCACCTATCGTGAACTCACCTCCGTGATCATGGATTCGGGCGCCCATCTCGGCGCCGCCGTGATCCCGCTGTCGCTGGCTGCCCGCGTCCGCCGCGGTCCGAAGGGCGAAATCATCGTCGAACCGCGCAATTCCGTGGCGGCCCTGGTGGCGAAGTTCCGGGGCCGGCTGTTCGTGCTGGGCGACATCGACGCCGTGCCGGGCCTGTCGGACGAGGAGCGCGCCGGTTTCCTCAGCCTCCTCAACCGCGCCTTCGACGGCAAGGTCGAGGCGGTCGGCTGGGGCCATGACGGGCCGGCCATCCGCGCGATGCTCAAGGCCAATGCGCTGCCGCACCAGGAAGCTTTCATGGTCGGCGCCGGCGTGGGGCATCGTGTCCTCGCCGAGGCGGCCGGCCTGCCGCTCACCAAGGATATCGACACGTGGCTCGCCCCGGCGGGGTGAGGTATCTGATGGGGCATGACCTCATCGTTTGAACCGCCCCTCAAGGGCATCCGCGTCGTCGAACTCACCCACACCATCCTGGGCCCGTCCTGCGGCATGATCCTGGCCGACCTCGGTGCCGAGGTGATCAAGGTCGAGCCCGTCGACGGCGATCGCACGCGCAAGCTGCGCGGCTTCGGCGCCGGCTTCTTCGGCTACTTCAACCGCAACAAGAAGAGCCTGGCGCTCGACGCGGATTCGCCTGAGGGCCGCAAGGTGCTCGTGAAGCTGCTCGAAAAGGCCGACGTGCTGATCGAGAACTTCGCGCCAGGCTCGATGGCCAAGCGCAAGCTGGGGCCGGCGGATCTCGAGAAGATCAATCCGCGCCTCGTCTATTGCGCGCTCAAGGGCTTCCTGCCGGGTCCCTACGAGAAGCGCCCGGCGCTCGACGAGGTCGTGCAGATGATGGGCGGGCTTGCCTACATGACCGGCCCCAGTGGCCGGCCGCTGCGCGCCGGCACCTCGGTGATCGACATCGTGGGCGGCATGTTCGGCGCCTTCGGAACGGTCCTGGCGCTGAAGCAGCGCGATCGAACGGGGAAGGGCGGCCTGGTCGAGAGCGCGCTGTTCGAATCGGTCGTCTTCCTGATGGGCCAGCATCTCGCGATCACGGCGATCAACGGCGCCGCGCCGCCTCCGATGCCGGAGAGGGTGAGCTCGTGGGCGGTCTACGAGATATTCAACACCGCCGACGACCTGCAGGTCTTCATCGGCATCACCAGCGACGGCCAGTGGAAGCGCTTCTGCGAGTTCTTCAAGCAGCCCGAGCTGGCTGCAGATCCCAAGCTCGCGACCAACAATCTGCGCATCGAAGCGCGGCCGTGGCTGGTGCCGAAGGTCGCCGCGGTGTTCAAGGTCTACACCAAGGAGGCGCTCGAACAGATGTGCCTCGAGGCCGACATCTCCTTCGCGCCGGTCGCCCGGCCGCAGGACCTGTTCGACCATCCGCACCTTCTGGCCAACGGCTCGCTGGCGCCGACGACCCTGCCGGGCGGCGTGCAGACCCGGCTGCCGCTGCTGCCCTTCCAGATGATGGGCTGGCGGCCGCCGCTGGTCTCCAATCCGCCGGAGATCGGCCAGCACAATGACGAGGTGCTGTCGGAGATCGGCTACGACCCTGCGGGCATCGCCGGGCTCAAGGCGGGCGGGCTGCTCGGGCCCAGATAGACGGCGGC
>JBILYJ010000338.1:0-5862 GCA_044377795.1 Reyranella sp.
ACGCCGGGTGCCACGCGCTCAGGCCGTCGTCGGCAGGGCGCGCGTAGCTGCGGTAGTTGCTGTAGGCATATTCGTCGCCCGCGATCATGCCGGCCGCCCGCGGGTTGGCGTGGATGTAGCGCAGCACCCGAAGCGCATGGCCGCTGTTGCGGTCGGGCACCGCGACGGCGTGGTAGCGCCGCTCCCAGAAGTGGCCGCGACGCGCAGCAGGCGGTTCAGCAGCATCGCGCTGTACCAGTTCAGCCAGTGCATCAGCCTGCCGCGATGGGCAGGCCGCACGATACTTTCCAGCATGATGTTGCGGGCGCCTTGAAGGGGCCACTCGTTTTGTTCGAGCAGCAAGGCGCCGACGAGACGGGTGATGGCGTCCTCGTTGCGGAAGATGCCGACGACCTCGTGCCGCTCGCTCTCGCCATTCAGCCGCTCGATGGATTGGTGAGAGGTGCTTGGCGGAACGCTGCGGCGGGGACCTCATGTATCGGCGTCGGGTGTCTTCTCCACGAGCGAACGCAGGTTCAGGAATCGACGGTGACCGCCGCAAGCTACACAGCCATCGGCGGCACGACAGGCTGAAACCTTGCGATCCCTATGAAGTCTGGCAATTTCGCACCAGTGCGCGCGTGCGCGCGTGTCATGGCGTTTTACGATGCGGTGGAAGCGTCTCTGCGGCGCCAGCACCAGACGGGGCACCCCTTGCAAGTGCAAGGCCCTAAGGACCAAGCGCTGGCGCTGCCGCCTGCACGGTGGCCTGAGCACGGGGCCGAAGACAGTCGAAGGCCGTGCACGGATCGCGGAGGCTCAGCGGCGCCCGTAGGCATCGACGCCTCCCTAACGAGGTTCTCAGGATGGCGCGCGTGGCGCGCCGCCTACGTCAGAACGTGCAGGTACACACAAGTTGCAATAGAATACGAAGATGACCAAGCCCACCGGCCGACCCGTCGGGAGGCCTAGCAAGTACAGCGAGGCGCTCGCCGACCGTATTGTCGAGGCCATGATCGACGGCAGCGATCTGGTGGCCATCTGCCAGCAGCCCGGCTTCCCTGACAGAGCGTCAGTGTACAGGTGGGCGGCAGAGCGTCCAGATTTTGCGGCACGGCTTGAACAGGCCCGCGAAGCCCTTGGCGACATCGCCGCCTACGAGATCGGCCAGATCGCCGCGTCCTGCACGGCCGAGACCGCGGCTGCGGATCGGGTGAAGTTGGCGGCCCTGCAGTGGCGGGCGTCACGCCTCGCGCCGCGCAAGTATTCCGAGCGGCGCGTGAACGAGCTTGTAGGTGCTGGCGGCGGTCCGGTCGCCGTCGAGGCGAGGCCTCCGACCATTGACATCACCCTTCTGACGCCTGAGGAGCGGGCGGTCCTGAAGAAGGGCTTGCTGCGGATCACAGGGCAGCGGCCAGACGGCGAGTAGCAGGCCGCAGGGTACCGCCCGCAAGCGCACGGCCTTGAGGACCAAGCGCTGCCGCTGCCGCCTTCACGGCGGCCTGAGCACGGGGCCCAAGACGGCCGAGGGCCGGGCCCGGATCGCGGAGGCTCCGCGGCGTCGTTGGGCACGGAACAGCGCGCGATGAGTTAACGGTATTTTCGGTATTTTTGGCACGGTCCGGAGCTGATCTGATCGACACTCAACCGACTTCGCGGATTTGCCAGCCTCCTCCCAAAGGTCCCTCGGCACCATCGGCCCGCTCGGACACCGCCCGGTTTGCATAGACCCGACGGCGCTGAGCGCCCGTCGGACCTCGCCGAAGAAAAGCGGGACCGCCCCGTCGGTCCTGTTTCAAGCGCGTGCTGCCTTTGGGCGCGCTGACGACGGGGTTAAAGCTCCAATCAGTTTTTTCAGATTGGGGTATGCAATGTGGTACGAAATTCGTTCGAAACAGTAAAACCGCCTATTTTCTGGCGATTTCTAATATAGATGGCGGAGGGAAAGGATCTGAAATCCAACGGTCTCTTATGCGGCGTGCCCTACTCGATCTCCCCATCCACCCAGCAGGTTCGCATTGAGGTCGTGACGCCGGGCCACCGCCGATACCGACGCCCCGCGCTCGTACGTCTCCGCTACGATCCGCCGCTTCTC
This sequence comes from Reyranella sp., assembly GCA_044377795.1. Classification (GTDB taxonomy): domain Bacteria; phylum Pseudomonadota; class Alphaproteobacteria; order Reyranellales; family Reyranellaceae; genus Reyranella. Next base: position 2,075 of record JBILYJ010000338.1, read on the forward strand.
GTCTTCAGGGCGCACCCGCCGCCGGCGTTTAGCGGCGGAACCCGATCTCGAAACTGACATCTACGATCGTGTCCATCTGGGCTACACGGACACGATCATCGTGCACGCGACACCCACTATCTTCACGATCAGATCTTCAGCGTACAGGCGCCCCACGCCGGAGGAATACGACCGGTTGGGGCGTGATCCTGCAATGCGCTGGCTCGTCGGCGGCAAGGCGGTCGAGCGCGATGCGGCCTCGACCAGCCAGATGGGGCGGTTCGAGACCGAGGGGCTCGCGAGTGACAAGAACCTCGCCGCGCTTACCGATCTGCCCGGGCGATGGATCGACTGCGTTCATGGCCGGCGTTCTCTGAGGTCCATCGTGCTCGACATGGATTCGAGTGTCAGCCCGACCCATGGCGATCATGAAGGCACTGCCTACAACGGCCACTTCGCCTGCACCTGCTACCATCCGCTGTTCGTGTTCAATCAGTTCGGCGATCTGGAGCGTTCTGCGCTGCGCCCCGGCAACGTCCATTCGGCAGACGGCTGGAGAGCCGTGCTCGAACCAGTCGTGGCCCGCTACCGGGAGCGTGACCTCCGGCGCTACTTCCGCGCCGATGCCGCCTTCGCCAACCCCGAGGTCTACGAGTTCCTGGAGGCCGAAGGCTACAAGTACACGATCCGGCTGCCCGCCAACCGCATCCTCCAGGAGCGCATCGGCTACCTGCTCAAGCGCCCTGTTGGCCGCCCGCCGACCACGATCCGACGATACTACGCCAGCTTCCGATATCAGGCGGCAAGCTGGGCGATGCCACGACGCGTCGTCGTCAAGGTCGAGTGGCACCCCGGCGAGCTTTATCCCCGCGTCGGCTTCATCGTTACTAACCTGTCGCGACCGGTCGAGCGGGTTGTCGCCTTCTACAACAAGCGCGGGGCGTGCGAGCAGTGGATCAAGGAAGGCAAGAACGCGATCAAGTGGACGCGTCTGTCATGCTGCTCGTTCGCCGCCAATGCGGTGCGTCTCCAGTTGCACGCTCTGGCCTACAATCTCGCCAACTTCATGCGGACGCTGGCGCTGCCCGAGGCGGTCGCGCAGTGGTCGCTGACCAGCCTGCGGGAGAAACTGGTGAAGATCGGCGCCAAGGTCGTGCGCCACGCCCGCTACGCCGTCTTCCAGATGGCCGAGGTCGCGGTGCCGAGAGAACTGTTCGAGCAAATACTGCGGCTGATCGACGGGCTGCGACGACGACCAGCTCAGGCATAGGGCCGAACGGTGCAAATGCGATGTCACCACGGGAGGAGTGCGTCTGAATGGCGAGCAAAAGAGCAGAACCGGTGGATCAAAGCTCGTTTTGGAGGGTGGACGCGGCGGGACCGCCGGGAAAACTTGCGTCGGCCGCCCATGGCTTCCCCGGAACCCGGCGGAGTGTTACGGTTCACGCCGTTTCAAGTGTTCATACAGGGAATGTCGGGTGAATGGGCGAAACGCAATGACGAGAACGACGCGGCGATCTTTTCTGGGGCAGGCAAGTGCCGGCAGCCTCATGGTCGTATCCGGCTCGGCGTGGGGGCAGGCGGCGGTGGAATTGCCGTTCGAGCCATCTGAGCGCACCCTTACGAACGGATTTCCGCAGAAGGGGACGATGATCCTGCAACGGACGCGGCCGCCGCTGCTGGAGACGCCGTTCGAGGTCTTCGACCGTGGCGTGTTCACCCCGAACGATTCTTTCTATGTGCGCTGGCACTGGGCCGTGATCCCGACCGAGATCGATGCCGGGACGTTCCGGCTTTCGGTGCGCGGCCATGTCGACAAGGAGCTGTCACTTACGTTGAAGGAGATCGTCGACGGGTTGCCGCGGGTCGAGCTGGCCGCGGTCAACCAGTGCTCGGGCAACTCGCGTGGTTTCACCGACCCCCGGGTTCCCGGAGCGCAATGGGCCAACGGCGCTATGGGCAACGCGAAGTGGATGGGCGTGCGGCTGAAGGACGTGCTCGACCGGGCGGGTGTGAAGGCCGGGGCGACGGCAGTGCTCTTTGCCGGGCTCGACGATCCGGTGGTGCCCGAGGCGCCGAAGTTCATGAAGTCGCTGGCGCTCGACCATGCAAGTAATGGCGAGGTGATGATCGCCTACGCCATGAACGGCGAGCAGCTTCCGTTGCTGAACGGCTTCCCGCTGCGCCTTGTCGTGCCGGGCTGGTATTCGACCTACTGGGTGAAGATGCTGGCCCGTATCGAAGTGCTGGCCGTGCCCGACGAGAATTTCTGGACCAAGAGCGCCTACCTCATTCCCGACACGCCGGGCGGCGACATGAAGCCCGGCCAGACCGGCCTCACCATGGTGCCGATCAACCGCATGGTGCCGCGCTCGTTCGTGACCAACCTGAAAGAGGGCGCGGCCCTGAAAGCTGGCGCGAAGACCCTGGTGCGCGGCATCGCGTTCGGCGGCGATACCGGCGTGAAGTCGGTCGAGCTTTCGGTGGACGGTGGCAAGAGCTGGCTGCCCGCGGGGCTGGGCCGCGACGAGGGCAAGTACAGCTTCCGGCAATGGCAGGCCGAGGTGACGCCCGCTGCCGGCAACGTCGCGCTGATGGTCCGCTGCACCAACGACGACGGGCTCGTGCAGCCCGCGGCAAACAACTGGAACCCGAGCGGCTTCATGCATAACGGCATCGAGACCGTGAACCTGAAGGCGATCTGAACCATGGAGATCAACGGTGCCGCCCTGGGCTTTGCCGTCGCAGCCATTGCCGGACTGACGCTGGCGTTCATCGGCCATCCCGCGGTTCAGCTTCCGGCGCCGACCGCCGTGGCGTCGTCAGGTGCGACGGGCTTCGTCCTGAAATCGGTGTCGGTCGATCTGCCGACCAGCACCGAGGTCTTTCCCGGCGGCGCGACCGCCGAGACGATCAACGCGAACTGCCTGTCATGCCATTCGGCTGGCATGGTGCTGACCCAGCCCAACTTGGCGAAGGCCGCCTGGGCCGGCATCTTCGACAAGATGATCCATGCCTACAAGGCGCCAGTCGACGAGGGCGAGATGACGGCGATTGTCGATTATCTCGCGTCCACGAAGGGCGCGAAGTAGACGGCCGCGAACCTAAATGCTGCAACAGCATGAACGCCAGCATTCCGATAGCAAAGCGGGAAGCAATGCATCATTGCATCGGCAGGCGTGGTGCACTTCAGGAGAGATCCCTGCTACGCGCGGCGACGATCGCGGTCACACCGATCGCGGAATCTTTACGTGACGCATCATTTTCGAGCAGTTCCCTTGTTGTAAGTTGATAGTATAACGTGTGCGTATCACACCCATGTCGCGCAAGATCAAAATCCCCGTACGGTCAAATAATTTGTCCGACCGACGCACCATCACGCCGCCTCACGATGATAGTAGCGCAGGAGCCCACCCAATCGCTCGCGGCACCGCACAGGCCCCTCGCGGTGCCGATCCGTGGTGCGAGGAAACAGCAGGATGTTGCCCTTGCCCTGGTGGTTCCGCTCGGTGTGGAAATGATCGACATAGTTGCTCAGCGCCCGCCGCAAGGAGCGCTCGCCGAACAGGATCACCTTCGACAGACACTCCTCCTTGACCGATCTGACCCAGCGCTCCGCGTAGGCATTCAGGTTCGGGCTGCGTGCCGGCAGCGCCAGCGGCTTAACCCGACCTGACACAAGAATAGCCCGGAACGACTGCGTGAACTTGGTGTCGCGGTCGTGCAGGAGGTATCTGCAATCCCGCAGCGCGCCACAATCGTCCATGGTCGCGTTCCGGGCGATTTGCTTCATCCACGCCTCATTCGGA
>JBILYJ010000337.1:0-5862 GCA_044377795.1 Reyranella sp.
TACGTCGGCGCCAACATTCCCGGCAAGCCGCGCGTGTTCATGCCCTATGTCGGCGGCTTCGACCGCTACAAGAGGCGCTGCGACGAGGTCACGGCCGGCGGCTACGAAGGCTTCACACTCAGCCGGCACAAGGCCGAAGTCGCTTGAGCGCTACCTTCGTTCATCACCGCATCGATGCAGGCCCGCGTCGCTGGCAGGCGGTTGCCGACCGGCTGGCCGACGAAGGAGCACGGCGGGTCAGGGAGGCCGGCGGCCAGCTCTATGGCGCCTGGCGCAGCCAGATCGGCCGGCCGCGCGACGAGGTGCAGGCGATCAGCGCCTGGCCGCAGGGAGTCACGGCGGCCGCCGCCGAAAGTGCGCTGCTGGCGAACAGAGATGACATTCGCGCCGTGACCAGCGAGACCCTGACGCCGACGTTGCGTCCGACCGACACGGTGCCGCCGACGCGCCAGGGCAACTACGCCTTCCGCTGGTTCGCCGTTCCCGAACCGAACTGGGCGGAGTTCCTCGACCTCTGCGCTGCCGCCTGGCCCGGCTTCGAGGGCGCCTACGATTCGCAGGTGATCGGCCTCTGGCGGGCGAGCGGCGACCGCACCGGCACCGGTCCGGACGAGGTGACGGGCGTGGGCCTGCACGGCGGCGTGCGCAGCCTGCTGCTGACCCGGCGGCCCAACCTCGCCATGTGGGAGCGCTCGAAGCTGCCCGAGGGTGCGGCCGAGGCGGCGGTGCGCGACAAGCTCAGCCGCCGCTACGACCTCTGCGACTGGACCGTGGTGTCCACCGCGACCCTGCTGACCGCCGTCGACCGCGCCGATACGGCTCGCTGGACCTGACGGGGCCGCTGGACTTGAGCGGCCGCGCCGCCTATCTCCCCGCCGCCATGCCAACGCTGCGCTCCCTGGAAGCTCTCGAAAGCGAGGGCCTCCTGTCGCCCGATCCGCGCCTGCAGGAGGCCGCGCAGTCCATGGCGATCGCCGTCACGCCTGAGATGGTGGCGCTGATCGACCGCTCGCGCCTGGCCGACGATCCGATCGCCCGGCAGTTCGTGCCGAGCGGCGCCGAGGCCGAAATCGCGCCGGGCGAGCTGGCCGACCCGATCGGGGACGAGGCGCGGTCACCGGTGAAGGGCATCGTCCATCGCTATCCCGACCGCGTGCTGCTGAAGCCGCTGCATGTCTGCCCGGTCTATTGCCGCTTCTGCTTCCGCCGCGAGAAGGTGGGCCCGGGCGGCGAAGCGCTGTCGGCCGACGAGCTGGCGGCGGCGCTCGCCTATATCCGCGGCCGGCCGGAAATCTGGGAAGTGATCCTGACCGGCGGCGATCCGCTGATGCTGGCGCCGCGCCGCCTCGCCGAGCTGATGGCGGCGCTCGATGCCATCCCGCACGTGGCGATCGTGCGCCTGCACAGCCGCGTGCCGATCGTCGACCCCGAACGGGTCACCGGTGAGTTGGTCAGGGCGCTGAAGCCCGGTCGCGTCGCCGTCTGGCTGGCCGTCCACTGCAATCACGCCCGGGAACTCGCGCCCTCGACCCGCGCCGCCCTGTCACGCCTGGCCGACGCCGGCCTGCCGCTGATGGGCCAGACGGTGCTGCTGAAGGGGGTGAACGACACGATCGAAACCCTGGAGGCGCTCATGCGCGCGCTGGTGACGGCCCGGGTGAAACCCTATTACCTCCATCATCCCGACCTGGTGCGCGGCACAGGGCACTTCAGGGTGTCGATCGCGGAGGGACAGGCGCTGATGAAGGCGCTGCGCGGCCGCCTTTCCGGTCTGGCCCAGCCGACCTACGTGCTGGACGTGCCCGGCGGCCACGGAAAGGTCCCCGTCGGACCCTCCTATCTGGCCGACGATCCCGGCGCTCTCAGGGTCGAGGACGTGTTCGGCGGGCAGCACCGCTACCCGTCCGACTGACCCTCCAGCCATTAGATTTTCTCGAGGTCGCCTCAGCGACGGGCGGCCGGCGCCGCGGCCTGGCGCCCGGTGCGGGCCTGCGGCGCGGCCAGCTCCTCGACCAGCCATTCCTCGAAGGCCTTGGTCTTGGGACGGCTCACCGAAGCAGGCGGGCAAACGAACCACCAGGCCTTGCCGCTGTCGACGATCTGCTCGAACGGCTGGAACAGCCGGCCCACGGACAGCTCCTCGCGGAAGAGTTGCGGCGGGCCGACCGCCACACCTGCACCTTCCATCGCCGCTTCGACCGCGATCATCGTCGAGTCGAAGGTGAGCACGCGCTTGGGCTTGAAGTCGCCGAGGCCCACCGCGCGCAGCCAGATCGGCCATTCGGGATCGTGCGTCATGTCGATGAAGGGCACGCGCTTCAGGTCGTCGAGCGTCTTCAGCTTGTCGTGATAGCGCTTGCCGCAGAGCGGCGTCAGCACGTCGCTGAACAGCCTCGTTGCATGCAGTTCGGGCTCCGGCTGCACGGTGAAGCGGATGGCGCAATCGACATCCTCGCGCGCGAAGTCGACACGCTTCTGGCTCGTGGTCATGCGCACTTCGATCTCGGGATGCTTGGCCTGGAAGCGATGCAGGCGCGGCACCAGCCAGCCCAGCGCGAAGGTCGTGACGAGGCTCACGTTCAACGTGCCGGAGTTGGCCTTGCGGCCGACCCGCTCCAGCGCGTTGGTCATGCGGTCGAACGCGTCGCGCAGATCGGGCAGCAGCGCCTGGCCCTCGCTGGTGATCTCGAGACCGCGCGGACGGCGCACGAACAGCGCGACGCCGAGCCTCTCCTCGAGCGCCTTCACCTGGTGGCTGACGGCGGCCTGGGTGACGTGAAGCTCCTCGGCGGCGTGGGTGAAACTCGCGTGACGGGCGGCGGCCTCGAAGGCGCGCAAGGCATTCAAGGGGAGTTGCGAACGGCTCATCTAGGACACGCGCTCATAGAAATTCTATGCCTCCCCCGAGCTTTCATCCTTTGCAAGTATCCACAGGATACAGCAAATTCAGGCCAGAAACGAGGCGCAACTGCCGATCCCCGGCCCCATCGCCTCAAGCGGAGCTAAGTCATGTCGATCGTATCCAACGTGCGGGTCGCCCGCGCGGATGTCCCCTCCTTCTCGTTCGGCCGCGCCGTCGCGCTGGTGGCGGGCACGGTTGTGGTCGGGATCGAGAAAATCATGACCCGAGCCGAACTGGCCCGCTCGCGACATCAGTTGGCCCAACTGGACGAGCGGCTGCTGCGGGATATCGGCATCGATCGGGCGGCCGCCCGGTTCGAGGCGACCAAGCCCTTCTGGTCCTAACCGGAATTGCCGGCGGGCGGCGGATAGAGCAGGTTAGGGTCGTGGTGCTTTGATGGCGCCATGACCCAACATCCTCTTTCGTTACCCGCCGTGGCCCTCGCCACTTCCGTCTTTCCCGATCCGGAGACCTGCTGGCACGCCGTCCAGCGGCGCGACCGCGTCTACAACGGCAGGTTCTGGTTCTCGGTGAAGACAACCGGGGTCTATTGCCTGCCGTCGTGCGCGGCCCGTCCGCCGCTGCGCCGCAACGTCGACTTCCACGCCTCGCCCGAGGCGGCGGAGGCGGCGGGTTTCCGTGCGTGCAAGCGATGCAAGCCACGCGACTGGCAGGCGGACCTCGGCCTCAGCCGGCCGGTGGCACAAGCCTGCGCGCTGTTCGACGCCGCCGATGCCGACGCCCCGCCCTCGCTGGCCGAGGTGGCGCGCAAGGTCGGCCTGTCGAGCGGTGCGCTGGGCAAGCGTTTCCTGGCCGAGCTGGGCGTAAATCCGCGCGACTGGCTGGTCGCGCGCAAGCGCGAACGCTTCCGCAGCGCGCTCCGCGGCGGCGCCAGCGTGGCCGACGCGCTCTATGGTGCGGGCTACGGCTCGCCCAGCCGCGTCTACGAGAGCAGCGACAAGGCGCTCGGCATGACGCCGGCGACCTATGCGCGGGGCGGCGCGGGTGCCCATATCGACTACACCATGGCCGACTCAGAGTATGGCCGCGTGCTGGTAGCCGCGACGCAGAAGGGCATCGCCGCGGTCTTCCTGGGCGATGACGACCGGGCGCTGGAGAAGAGCCTGAAGCAGGACTTCCCCGCGGCCGAAATCCAGCGCAACGACGCCGTGCTCGGCCCGCGCGTGAAAGCCGTGCTGTCGCGGCTCTACGGCCGAAAGCCCACGGCGCTCGATGCCCCCGACGTGCCGCTCGACATTCTGGGGACGGCCTTCCAGTGGAAGGTCTGGAAGGCGCTGACCGAAATCCCGGCCGGCGAGACCCGCACCTATGGCGAGATCGCCCGCAGCATCGGCGAGCCGAAGGCGGCGCGCGCGGTGGGACGCGCCTGCGCCACCAACCAGGCCGCCGTGGTCATCCCCTGTCATCGCGCCGTCGGATCGAGCGGCGCCCTGACCGGCTATCGCTGGGGCGTGGCGCGCAAGGAACGGCTGCTGGCCGAGGAGCGCCGGCGCAGCAGCAGGTAGAAGGCGCCCGTGCCGCCATGATGGGCGTGGGCGGCGCGGACCGCCCGCACCCGCTCGCGGTTGTCGCCGCGATTGAGCCAGCCCACGAACTCGCCGCGGATGCGGCCGTCGATCGTGCGGCCGCCCTCTTCGCGCAGGCCCTTGCCGGTCACCACCAGCACCACGCGCATGTCCTGTGCCGATACCCTCGCCAGGAATGCCGTCACGGCCCGCTCCGCCGCCGCGAGCGTCATGCCGTGCAGGTCGATCGTCGCCTCGGGCACCAGCTTGCGCCGCGACAGGGCGCGCGACACGTCGCGGTCGAACTGGCGGTCGTCCGGCGACAGGTCGGGAACGTCGGCCCGGACGGGCAGCGGCCTCGGCCGAGGCTTGGACGCGGGCGCAATGGCCGCCTTGGGCGACGGCGCCGAAGCGGGCAGCGCAGGCGCCCGCTTCTTCCGGTCGAGCGGCTTCACGCCGGCCATCGCCGCGGCAAACAATTCGACGTCCTTCACCATGGCATTTCGTCTAGCCTTGGCCGTGAGGCGGGTCTACACAGCCCGCCATGGCGATAGCGCCCCCCAACCGGCCCAACGGCCCGCCCCAACCCGACCCTGATCTCCAGACAGGCCTGCAGTATCTGCGGGCGGGCTGGTACGACCGCGCCGAGCCGCTGTTCAAGAGCGCGCAATCCCGGTACGGCGACCGTCCCGACATTCTCCACTATCTCGCCGTCTGCCTGTCGCAGCGCGGCGCCGTGAAGGAAGCCGAGAAGCTGTGGCGCAAGGCCGTGGCGAAGGATCCGAACGAGCCGATGCTGCTCTACAATCTCGGTCTCGCCGCCCGTCGCCTCGGCAACCTCGACGAGGCGGCGCGCCGTTTCCGCGACACGGTCCGCCAGGCGCCCACCCATGTCGAGGCCCGTCTGGCGCTGGCCTCGGTCCACATGGACACCGGCCGCTTCGCCGCCGCCGAACGCGAACTGTCGGAATTCGTGGCCAACGTCGATCGCGCCATCCATGAACATCAGACCGAGGCGCTGAAGCCCCTGCAGGCGCGCGCCCGGAACATGCTGGGATATGCCCTCTATCGGCTGGGCCGCTATTCGGCCGCCATCGAGGTCTTCGACATGGCGCTGGAAGACGCCGGCGACAACGCCGAGCGCCGCGGCCAGATCCTGGGCGACCGCGCGCTCTCCCTGGCAGCCCTCGGCCACTACGACGAGGCCATTGCCGAGGCCGGGCGGGCCCTCGAACTGGCGCCGGCCAGCGCCACGTTGAACCATGCGCTGGGCTACGTGCTCTATTTCAGCGGCCGCCCGAGCGACGCCATCCCGATGATCGAGAAGGCGCTCGAGCTCGATCCGGCCTTCGGCCAGGCCTACGGCACCCTGGCGCTGGCCCGGGCGGCAGCGGGCCAGACCGAACAGGCCATCGGCATCCTCGAGAAAGTCCT
>JBILYJ010000339.1:0-5859 GCA_044377795.1 Reyranella sp.
GTCGATCAACCGCAACAAGCGGTCGGTCGTGCTCGATCTCAAGGACCCGGCGCAGAAGCAGGCGGCGCGCCAACTCATCCTGTCGGCCGACGTCGTGCTGGAGAACAACCGGCCGGGCGTGATGGATCGGCTGGGCCTCGGCTACGAATCCTTCCGCGCCGAGAAGCCCGGCCTCGTCTATTGCTCGATCTCGGCCTTCGGCCAGAGCGGGCCGCGGTCGAGCGAGGGCGGCTTCGACGTCACCGTCCAGGCGATGAGCGGCATCATGAGCGTGACCGGCGAGCCCGACGGCGCGCCGGTGAAATGCGGCGTGCCTGTTTCCGATGTGGGCACCGGCCTCTACGCCGCGCTGACCGTCGTATCGATCCTGCGACGGGTCGCGGGCGGCGGACCGGGCGCGCATGTCGATGCCTCGATGCTCGGCTGCAGCCTCGGCATGGCCGCACTCCAGACCAGTGAGTTCTTCGGCACCGGGAACGATCCGAAGAAGCTGGGCTCGGCCCATCCGCGCAACGCGCCCTACCAGGCCTTCAGGGCGGTCGACGGACATTTCGTCATCGCCGCCGGCAACAACAAGCTGTGGGAAGCGGTCACCAAGGTGGTCGGCCGTCCTGACCTTCTCGCCGATGGGCGTTTCGCCACGACCCAGTCGCGCGCCGCCAACCAGGTGGCGCTCAAGGATCTGCTCGAAGTCGAGTTCGCCAAACAGGGCGTCGATCACTGGCTGGCGGCCTTCGAGAAGGCCGGCGTCCCGCAAGGCCGCATCAATACCTACAGCCAGATTCTCGCCGACCGGCAGGTCCAGCACATGGGCTGGGTCGAGGAGATGGAGCTTCCCTCAGGCGTGAAGACCAGGACTTTCGGCAGCCCGGTCCGGATCTCCGCCACCGACATCTCGAAGCGGCGCGATCCGCCGGCGCTCGGGGCCGACACCGACGCAATCTTCGGAACCACCTTCCAGCGAAAGGCTGCGGAATGAGCATCGATCGCCTGCGTCGCTTCATTGGCGACATGACTTCTCTGACGGGCGGCGCCTGGCAGGACAAGGACGAGAACGCGATCGTCGAAGTGGGCGCCAAGCTCCTGGGCGAGCTGGTGAAGCACGACGACTGGCTGCCCGAGCAGGCGGCCAGGGTGCCGGCGCACGGCTATGCGCAGAACCTGCTGTGGTGCGATCCGTTCGAGCGCTTCTGCGTCGTGAGCTTCGTCTGGGCGCCGAAAGCCAACACGCCGGTGCACGATCACGAGATGTGGGGCCTGGTGGGCATGCTGCGCGGCTCGGAGACCTCGCTGGCCTTCACGCGCCATCCCGAGACCGGCGTGCTGGTGCCGGGCGAGCTCACGAAGCTCGAGCCGGGCGACGTCGAGGTGCTGGTGCCGGCGCCGCGCAATCCCAAGGGCGACATCCATCAGGTCACCAACGCGCTCGACGACCGCGGCTCGATCAGCATCCATGTCTATGGCGGCAATATCGGCGCGGTGCGTCGGCACACGTTCGACGTCAAGACGGGCCAGCCTAACCTCTTCGTGTCGGGCTACACCAACCGCGAGCAGCCCAACATCTGGGACCGCTCTGCCGAGGCGCGCGCCGCCTCCTGAGGGTTCGCGTACCTGCACGTCTCACTTGACCTGAAGCGGGCCCGGCAAGCACTGTCGTCTCCTACAAAAAAAGGGAGGCAAACAGGATGCTTCGTAGAACCGTATTGAAGGGCAGCACCGCCCTCGCTGCCATGACCGTGGCCGCGCCGGCCATCGCCCAGTCAGCTAAGTGGCCGGCCCGCGAGATCTCGCTGATCAATCCCAATGCGCCGGGAGCCTCGACCGATCTCACCGCGCGCATCATCGCGCAGGCGCTCGAGAAGCGTCTGAACGCGACCGTCATCGTGAAGAACGTGGTCGGCGGCGCGGGCGCGCTGGGACCGACGACGCTCGCCCAGTCGGCGCCCGACGGTCACACGATCGGTCTCGTCGCAATCTCGAGCCATATCGCCGTGCCGAACATGATGAACGTTGCCTATGAGCCCTGGAAGGCGTTCGACATCATCGGCCAGGTCGCGGCACTGCGCTACGGGATCGGTGCCAAGGCCGACGGCCCCATCAAGTCGATCGAGGACCTCGTCGCCCAGGGCAAGCAGAAGCAGCTCACCTACGCCTCCAACAACGTCACCAACGTGGTGGCGATGTTCCAGCTCGCCAAGCTGAGCGGCGCCAAGCTGCGCTGGGTCGTCTTCCCGGGGGGCGTCGAATCGGTGACGGCGGCCATCGGCGGCCATGTCGATGCGGTCATCCAGACGGTCACCGAGATGCGGCCGCAGATCGAGGCGGGCAAGCTGCGCCTCCTCGCCTCGGCCGCCGAGGCTCGCTGGCCCGACTATCCGGACGTCAAGACGCTGCGCGAGCTGGGCTACGATGCCGTCAGCAACGGCCCGTTCGGCTACGCCTTCCCGGCGGGCGTCGATCCGGCGATCAAGGAGCGCATGGACAAGGCGCTGGCCGACGTCATGAAGGACGAATCGGTGACCAGCCAGATTACCAAGCTCGGCATCCAGGCCGTCTATCGCGACGGCAAGGAATATGGCGCGCTGCTGAAGAAGATCGAGGTGGAGCTGGTGCCCATCCTCAAGGAAACCGGCATGGCCAAGAAGCCGGCATGATCAGGCTTCTCGGCGGTCGACTGGGCGGCACGCGGATCGCCACGCTCGGCCTGCTGGCTGCGTCGCTGGTCGGCCTGTGGAAGGCGATGGAACTGGACAGCTGGGGCTTCGATGGCCCCGGCCCCGGCTTCTTCCCGCAGCTCATGGCCGGCATCTGCGTGGCGCTCGCCCTCGTCGTCCTGGCCTTTCCGGGCCAGGCCGGCGAGACCGAGGGCGGCGACACCGACGACGTCGAGGCGACGAAGGACTCGAACCGCACCTTCGCGATCTACGTCGCCTCCTTCGCCGTGTTCGCGCTCGGCGCGACCTATGCGGGTTTCGTCGTCACGGTCGTGGCGGTGACGGTGATCATCATGCGCTTCGCCGAACGCCGGTCGTGGTTCGCCTCGATCGGCTACGGCATCGCCTGCGCCGCCGTCGGCCTGGTCTGCTTCGGCTGGCTGCTGCGTGTCGATCTGCCGGAAGGCCCGATCGAGCGTACCTTCTACACCTACGTTCGCTGAGGCCTGCCGCATGGAAGCGCTGCTGGGTGGCTTCGCCACCACGCTGTCCCTCGACAACCTGTTCTACTGCTTCGTCGGCGCTTTCCTCGGCACCGTCGTCGGCATCCTGCCGGGACTGGGACCGCTCACCACCATCGCCATCCTGCTGCCGATCACGTTCAAGATGGACGTGACCTCGGCCATCATCATGCTGTCGGGCATCTACTACGGCGTGGCCTATGGCGGCACCGTGACGTCGGTGCTGATGCGCATCCCGGGCGAGGCCTCGTCGGTCGTGACCTGCCTCGACGGCTACGAGATGGCGCGCAAGGGCCGCGCCGGCGCGGCGCTGGGCATTGCGGGCATCGGCTCGTTCTTCGCCGGCACGGTCGGCGTCATCGGCATCACCTTCCTGTCGCCGCCGCTCGCCGAGCTGGTCATCAAGTTCGGTCCCGCCGAATACGCCATGCTGATGCTCGCGGGCCTCACCATGGTCACCTACATGTCGAGCGGCTCGCTGCCGCGCGCGCTGCTGATGGCGGCCTTCGGCCTGCTGCTTGGCACGATCGGCAGCGATCCCCTCAACATGACGCCGCGGCTCACCTTCGGCGTCCTGGCGCTGGGCGACGGCATCAGTCTCGTGCCGCTGGCGATCGGCCTGTTCGGCCTGTCGGAAGTGCTGTTCATGGCCCGCCAGAAGCCCGAGGACATGAAGGTCCTGCCGCCGCCCTCGCACCTGCTGGGCTTCATGCCCTCGCGCGAGGAGGCGCGACGGTCGGTCGGTCCGGTCGCGCGCGGCACGGTCATGGGGTTCCTCGTCGGCCTGCTGCCCGGTGGCGGCGCGGTGCTGGCCTCGTTCCTGTCATACGGCATGGAGCGCAAGCTCTCGAAGAATCCCGAGGAGTTCGGCAAGGGCGCGGTCGAAGGACTTGCGGGACCCGAGGCGGCCAACAATGCCGGCACCGCCGGCGCCTTCGTGCCGCTGCTCTGCATGGGCATCCCGGCGAACGCGGTGACGGCGCTGCTGCTCGGCGCCTTCATCATCCACGGCGTCACGCCGGGCCCCACCATCCTGGAGCGTCAGCCCGAGATCTTCTGGGGCGTCGTGGCCAGCATGTATATCGGCAACATCATGCTGCTGATCCTGAACCTGCCGCTGATCGGCCTGTTCGTGCGCATCCTCGACATCCCGCGCGCCTATCTCACGCCGATGATCCTCGCGGTCTGCCTGATCGGCGTCTATTCGTCGAGCGGCAATCCGGCCGACGTGGTGATCGCCGTGATCTTCGGCTTCATCGGCTACGGGCTGCGCCGCCACGGCTTCGACCTCGGCATCGTCATCCTGGCCTACGTGCTGGGCCCGATCTTCGAGCGTTCGGTGCGCCAGTCGCTGGCGATCTCCGATGGCGATCCGATGATCTTCCTGCACAGCTACCTGTCGGCGGGATTCGCGATCGTCGCGGTCGCGCTGCTGATTGCGGGGCTGTGGCCGAAAAAGAAGAAGGCGGCTGTTTAGGGTCGCCTTCGAATTCTTATCTTTTCTGCACGGAGCGGGTCGGCGCTGTTTACAGCGCCTTGCTCGCGCTTGATTACAAGCGCTGCCGCCCGCGCATCCGCACAAGCTAGTGCTTGTGCGGATGGGGATGCGTCGGATCCACCCAGTAGACTTCCTCGACCTTCTCGGCCGGGGTGATGTCGATGTTGATCGCGACCGCCTCGTTGTCGGAACGCACGAGCACGCATTCCAGCGGCTCGGTGTCCGAGGCGTTGATCTCCTGGTGCGGCACGTAGGGCGGCACGTAGATGAAGTCGCCGGGACCGGCCTCGGCCACGAACTGGAGCTGGTCGCCCCAGCGCATGCGGGCGCGGCCCTTCACGACGTAGATCACGCTTTCCAGGTGCCCGTGATGGTGGACGCCGGTCTTGGCGTGGGCGTGGATGGTCACCGTGCCGGCCCACAGCTTCTGGGCGCCGACCCGGGCGAAATTGATGGCCGCGGCCCGGTTCATGCCCGGAGTCTGGGCGGTGTTGGTGTCGAGCGATCCGGCGGGGATGACCCGCACGCCGTCATGCTTCCAGTCGGTGGGGCCGGTCATGATGTCTCCGAGCTTTGCGAATTTCAGAGCGGCAATCACTAGAATGCGGCTCTGGATAGTCAATGGAAAGTCCTGATGGCTTTCGGGCCGCGCGGGGAAAAATCCTTCGGTGGCGCTTGTCGGCTCTGCGATGGCGAACATCGAAGGATGCCGGGTCCTGGGGTATAGTGAGCCCATGAACCGCATCGACGAAACCAAGCAATTCAAGCCGGTGAACATCGCCGTTCTCACGGTTTCCGACACGCGCACGCTCGAGACCGACAAGTCGGGCGACACGCTGGTCGAGCGCATCGCGCGCGACGGCCATGTCCTGGCCGACCGCGCCATCGTCACCGACGACGTGGCGCTCATCCGCGCGCAGGTGCAGAAGTGGATCGACGATCCAAGCATCGAGGTCGTGATCTCGACCGGCGGCACCGGCGTCACCGGTCGCGACGTCACGCCCGAGGCGCTGGAGGCCCTGTTCGAGAAGAAGATCGACGGATTCGGCGAGACTTTCCGCTGGATCAGCTTCCAGAAGATCGGCACCTCGACCATGCAGAGCCGCGCCACGGCGGGCGTCGCCAACGCGACCTACATCTTCGCACTGCCGGGCTCGACCGGCGCCTGCAAGGACGGCTGGGACGA
>JBILYJ010000340.1:0-5858 GCA_044377795.1 Reyranella sp.
TGCCGACGGCGCACATCTTCTACGCCGTGAAGGCCAATCCGGCCGCACAGGTGCTGGCTCGTCTCGCGTCGGCGGGGTCGAAGTTCGACACCGCGAGCCGCGGCGAGATCGAGATGATCCAGGCGACCGGCGTCTCGATGGACCGCGTCTCCTTCGGCAACACGATCAAGAAGGAAAAGGACATCGCCTGGGCCTACCAGCAGGGCGTGCGCCTGTTCGCCTTCGACAGCGAGGCGGAGCTGCAGAAGCTCGCCCGCGTGGCGCCGGGCGCCCGCGTGTTCTGCCGCGTGCTGGTCGACTGCGGCGGCGCCGAATGGCCGCTCAGCAAGAAGTTCGGCTGCGCGCCCGAGATGGCGAAGGACCTGCTGCGCAAGGCGCAGGACTGGGGCCTCGACGCCTACGGGATCTCCTTCCATGTCGGCAGCCAGCAGACCGACCTCGACCAGTGGGACAAGGCGCTGGCCCAGGTCTCGCAGATGTTCTTCGCGCTGGCCGAAGCGGGTGTCGACCTGCGCATGGTCAACCTGGGCGGCGGCTTCCCGGCGCGCTATCGCGCCGAGGTGAGCGGTATCGAGGCCTACTGCGAGGCGGTCACCCGCGCGCTGGTGCGCCACTTCGGCAACCGCATGCCCGAGGTCATCATCGAGCCCGGCCGTTCGATGGTGGGCGACGCCGGCGTGATCCAGAGCGAGGTCGTGCTTGTCTCGCGCAAGGCGGCGGGCGACCGCAAGCGCTGGGTCTACCTCGACATCGGCAAGTTCTCGGGCCTTGCCGAGACGATGGACGAGAGCATCAAGTACCGGCTGCGCACGCCGGGCGAGGGCACGCGCATGGGCCCGGTGGTGCTGGCCGGCCCGACCTGCGACTCGGCCGACATCCTCTACGAGAAGACGGAGTACAAGATGCCGCTGTCTCTCAGGCCCGGCGACAAGGTCGAGATTCTCTCGACCGGCGCCTATACGACGACCTACTCTTCGGTCGCGTTCAACGGCTTTGCGCCGCTCAAGTCGGTCTGCATCTGAACTGACACAATTCGGGCGTACGGAACGACGGGGCCTTGAGAAAGGCCCCGTTGCTGTTTTTACTGACTGCGGACGAATGAAACGGGGACGCTGAAATGGCGAAGAAGACTGCACGCAAGCCCTCCACCAAGAAGTACCTCGATTTCCAGGGCCGCCTGGTCATGGTGGGCTTCGGCTCGATCGGCCAGGGCGTGCTGCCGCTGATCCTCCGGCACATCGGCATCAAGCCCGAGCAGATCACCATCATCACCGACGACATGCGCGGCGGCGAGGACGAGGCCGAGCGCTTCGGCGTCGAGTTCGTCGAGAAGCGCCTGACCGAGTCCAACGTCCGCTCGACCCTCGACAACCGGCTGGGCCAGGGCGACTTCCTGCTCAATCTCTCGGTCGAGGTCGCCTCGACGGCGCTGATCGAGCTCTGCCAGAAGAAAGGCGTCCTCTACCTCGACACCTGCATCGAGCCGTGGCCGGGTGGCTATTCCGATCCCAACCTGTCGGTCTCGCGCCGCTCGAACTACGCGCTGCGCGACACGATGATGAAGCTCAAGTCCCGCCACAAGGGCGGCACGACGGCCGTGGTCGCCCATGGCGCCAACCCGGGCCTCGTCTCGCACTTCACCAAGCAGGCCCTGATGAACGTCGCCCGCGACACCGGCGTGAAGACGCCGGTGCCGGCCACGCGCGAGGCCTGGGGCAAGCTCGCCCAGCGCCTGGGCGTCAAGGTGATCCACATCGCCGAGCGCGACACGCAGGTCTCGCCCAAGCCGAAGGAAGTGGGCGAGTTCGTCAACACCTGGTCGATCGACGGCTTCGTCTCCGAGGGCGGCCAGCCCGCCGAGATGGGCTGGGGCACGCACGAGAAGACGATGCCGCCCGACGGCAAGCGCCACACGTTCGGCTGCGACGCGGCGATCTACCTGAACCGTCCGGGCCTGCTCACCCAGGTGCGCACCTGGACGCCGATCGAGGGACCGTTCCACGGCTACATCATCACCCACAACGAATCGATCTCGATCGCCGATTACCTGACGGTGCATGACGGCAAGAAGGCCGTCTATCGCCCGACGGTGCACTACGCCTATCACCCGTGCGACCAGGCGATCATGTCGATGCACGAACTGGCGGGTAAGAACCTCAAGCAGCAGAAGCGCCAGCGCCTGATCGTCGACGAGGTGACCTCGGGCCGCGACGAGCTCGGCGTGCTGCTGATGGGCCACAAGAAGGGCGCCTACTGGTACGGCTCGCAGATCGACATCCACGAGGCGCGCAAGCTCGCGCCCTACAACAACGCGACCTCGATCCAGGTCGTGGCGCCGGTGCTCTCGGGCATCATCTGGGCGCTCGAGAATCCGAACGAGGGCATCGTCGAGGCCGACGAGATGGACTTCCAGCGCAACCTCGAGATCTGCATGCCCTATCTCGGCCCGGTCGTCGGCAAGTACAGCGACTGGACCCCGCTGCAGGGCCGCGGCGAACTCTTCCCCGAGGATCTCGACAAGACCGATCCCTGGCAGTTCAAGAACTTCCGCGTTACCTGATCACCGCTGGCTTGAAGTGCAGGATGCTGGCGCTGCTGACCGGCCAGCATCCTTGATCACATCTACGTCCGGTTTGGACTAACCTTCATTCTCTCCAGCCTTGACGGGTTCCAATTGCACGGAGCCTCTCAACTACAGTCCGATCGCGCTGCTGATTTCGTCGGCCAACGAAGCCAGGCGCAGTGGCTTGGTGATGAATCCTTGCATGCCAGCTCCCCGAGACAAGGCCCTGAAGTGCTCTCCCGAATACGCGGTGAGGGCGACAATAGGGGTGCTTGCATTGACCAAGGCGGTATCGCGGATCGCCTGCGCGACTTGATATCCGTCCATCTCTGGCATCTCGATGTCCAGCAAGATGAGATCGAAAGGCGCCTGACTGGCTGCTACTACGGCAGCGGCACCGTCCGCGACGGTAGTGGCGGAGGCACCCAGCCGCTCAAGAAGCAACCTCGCTACCTCGCGGTTCACGGCATTGTCGTCAACCACGAGAACCTTGAGGGGCGGTAGCTCCCGTCTTGCCTTCGGCGTCTCGATTGCGGCGGAGTCCACAGGCAAATCAATTGGGATGGCGACATTGAAGCGGCTGCCAATACCCTCTGTGCTCTCGACCGAAATGGTGCCACCTATCGCCTCGACAACCTGGCGGCAGATTGCCAGGCCGAGGCCGGTTCCTCCGAAGCGACGGCCGACTCGGCTGTCGGCTTGCACGAAAGGCTCGAAGATTCGCTGCTGGGCCGTCAGCGGTATGCCGATCCCGGTATCGCTCACGGCAATGAGCAAGACCGGATGCCTGTCCGGAAGCGGAGATTCCATGTGCGCCGACAGGACGACCTCGCCCTTCTCGGTGAACTTGACGGCGTTACCCAGGATGTTCAGCAGGACCTGGCGCAGCCGGTCCGGGTCCATCATTACTTTCGAGGGGACATCCGGCGCCACTGTCCAGCGAAGCGTGATCCCTTTCTTCAAGGCTTGCGGTTCGATGAGGCGGGCCGTGGTTGCAATGAGACTGCTCGGATCGGTGGGGGACCACTCGAGTTCTATCCTCCCGGAAGCCATGCGGGAGAACGCCAGGATATCATCCAGCAGGCCAAGGAGTGCTTGGGCCGATTGACGAGCGACTTCCACCTTCTCGCTTCGATGCTCGTCAAGCTCTTCTTCGTTCAGCAGATCCAGCATGCCAAGGATCCCGTTCATGGGCGTCCTCAACTCGTGACTTACGATGGCCAGGAAATGATCTTTTGCACGGTTGGCAATTTCGGCCGCGTTCCTGGCCTCCTCGAGCTTGCGCTGGAGTTGCTTCATATCGGAAATGTCGGCCATCGTTGTCAGCTTGCCGCCATCTGGCATCATCTTCTGAAGGCAGCGTACCCATCGATCTCCCGGCAAGGCCAACTGGAAGGGATTGCCACAAAACCGTTCGGCTTCCACAAGGCTGAGCCGCCAGTGTCGCGAAGCTTCTTCGTCGGATGAGAGGCGAGACCATGCGTCTGCATAAAGCGAAGACAGGCTTTGTCCCCTGGCTTCTTCTTCGGATTTGAGGTCGAACAGCTGCAGAAATCTGGAGTTGGCCCGGACAATCCGGTGCCCTGCATCGCTCTGTATCGCGGCATCGCCATCGTCGGTCAGGAATGGCATCATTGCGTCCTGACCCGACCCGGGGGTGAGCATCGAATCCGGCTGGACGATGGGCGTCCAGACACGCAGGCGACCGATGCCCGGAACGGGGTCCGACGCGACCTTGACCCATTTGCCATGGTGCTCGAAGACGAATGGCATCGTCTGCGACCGATGCCTGCGGATCCCCGAGGCGATGTATTCTTCGATGTTGTTCAGTTCGGCGGCGTTCAGTCGTCCGCGGTAGAAACGAGCCAGATTTTCCCGGTAGGGTTCGCCCACCCTTATGTGACCCGTGTGTTCAGGAAACAGCCGGAGAAACGAACGGTTCCATAACAGCACCCGGTCCATCTCGTCGAAGAGACACAAGCCGACATGAAGCGTGTCGAGAAGCTCCGCCATTTGCCGATACGGTGCGAGATGCGTGGTATGTACGTCGGGCATGGACTGCTCCGCTTCAGGCCTTCGGTATCTGACTGGAGAAAACATTGGACATGCCAACACCACCCTAAACCATTTCGGATGTATGGCATGATGAGCTTCTTGTGAGCGATGCCGATAAGGGCCTGCAAGTACAGTGACTGGATGCTGCCGGAGGGCCGCGGTGAACTCTTCCTCCGAGGACCTCGACAACTCTGCGTCATGCCTGCTCTCCCGGACCGAGCGCCGTATCCGTTTGTTGGTGGATCACACGGAAGTTGCCAGAGGGGCGAGGAAAGCCGTCGAGGCTATGAGCGTCCAGTCATTGATGATGTGGGCCCCGGTGCTCACCCAGATGTTCTTGGACCAAACGTAGGCCCAGGTCAGGATCAGCCGTGCGCTGCCGATCACAATCAGGCACTGCACAAGGTTCCAGTCGTAGGTTGGAAGATGGACCAGGCCGAATGCGACTGCCGACGCCAGCCAGGCGACGATGACCGAGGCGTTGCGGCCCAGTCCGACCTGGGCACGACAGAGTGCCAGCACTGCGAGGAACGGGAGAATCGTGATCAATTCTTCCCCCAGCAACTGCAGCGCGACCTTGCTGAAGAAGTTCAGCAGTCGCATTCCCCCGAGTTGGGCTGCGTCCGCCACGGCTGCGTTCGTAGTGGCCGTTCCGAGGAACGTGACGGCGACTCCGACCGCCAACGAGACAATGATGTTCAGCAGAGCGAAGACGAACATCAGCTTTACTTCGCGTAAGCCGACCCGGGCGAAGATCGCCGTCCAGCCGTAAGGCGACGCCACCCGCAACGCCAACAGCGGCAGGCCGACGAACAGAACCGCACGTAGCCAGCCCGACAGGACGCCATCGGCAAGAGGCAAGGGCGTGAACAGCGCCAGAAAGCCGGCGGCCACGCCGGCGAGAATCACCAGCCAGCCGGACATCGAAATTGCACATGGGCCGCCGCGATAATAGGGAAAATCCCTTCCCTGCGGCTCGAGCGGCAGGCGCTCTTCAGCGGTAGCGGCGGTGCTTTCCCTGGCCGTCATTTCATCGGCATTTCGTCGAGTTCATTGGCGCATCACCGCTGGAGTGTCAGGGGAAGTCTATTCGCCGCATATCGCTGCGCTTTGAGCTGATACCAACCGTCTGAACCGATGACTCTTATGTGATTTGCGCTGGAGGTCGGGGCTCGATTCTTTGAAGCGACAGCGTCGTTTAGGAGGTCGAGATGTCGTTGGCGATCACGCGGAGGGATTT
>JBILYJ010000341.1:0-5845 GCA_044377795.1 Reyranella sp.
TGGCGATGCCGGTGAGCCACAGGGTGCCGGCATTGGCCTTGCGCCAGGCCTTGACCTCGGCCGGGTCGCGCCGGCGCAGGGCCACCTGTTCGTAGTATTCGCGGCCGGCCAGCCAGCCATTGACGCCGTAGAAGAGGACGGCGCCCAGCCCGGCGACGAACAGGGCGACGATATAGAAGGGCAGCATCACCAGGTTGATCGCCAGCAGGGTGAGCAGGAACACGATACCCGACCAGAGACCGGTCCAGAGCGGAATGCCGCGGGCGGGGCCGAGCTGCGGATAGTGCCGTGCCTCGACGATGTCGGCGATCCGCTCCATGAAGACCGAGATGACGATGCCGAAGCTGGCCGGGAACAGCATCAGCGCCAGGACGGCAACCGCGCCACCGCCCAGCCAGCGGATCGTCTCGTTCACCCACGACCACTGGAAGGTCGCAAGCGACTGCAGCCCCCACCAGGCCAGCACGCCCAGCGCGATCTGCAGCACCAGCGACAGGGCCAGCGACTGCCAGACGATGACGCGCAGCTTGGGGTCGCCAAGCTGCTGCACCGCCAGTTGGAAGGCACGGATCATGGGCGTCCCATCATCAATGTGACATCAGGCCTGCGGGCCGACGACACCGGCGGCCTTCAGTTCGCCGATTTCCTTGGTCGAGAAACCGCGTTCCGACAGGATCTCGTCGGTGTGCTGGCCGCGCTTGGCCGCAGGGCCCTTCACGCTCTCCTTGGTGCGCGAGAATCGCGGTGCGGCGGCGGGCTGCGGGAAGCCGGCCACGTCGACATAGGCGTTGCGCGCCTTGGCATGGGCATGCGACGGCGCTTCCTTCATGCTGAGCACCGGCGCAAAGCAGATGTCGGTGCCTTCCATGATCGCGCACCATTCGTCGCGCGTCCTGGTCTTGAAGATGGCGCCCAGGCGCTCCTTGAGCTGGCCCCAGGCCTTGCGGTCCATCTGCGCCGGCAGCGGCTCG
This sequence comes from Reyranella sp., assembly GCA_044377795.1. Lineage (GTDB taxonomy): Bacteria > Pseudomonadota > Alphaproteobacteria > Reyranellales > Reyranellaceae > Reyranella. The sequence goes on from JBILYJ010000341.1 coordinate 972, forward strand.
TCCTTCAGGCCGGTCTTCTCGAGCAGCAGCGCATAGAATTGCGGCTCGATCGAGCCGATGCAGACATGCTTGCCGTCCTTGGTATCGTAGGTGCCATAGAAGTGCGCGCCGCCGTCGAGCATGTTGCTCTCTCGCTCGTCGTTCCACAGGCCGGCCCCGGCCATGCCGTAGATCCCGCCCAGCAGCAGGGCCGCGCCGTCGACCATGGCGGCGTCGACCACCTGGCCCTTGCCGGAGCGTTGCGACTCGAGCAGGCCGCACACCATGCCGAAGGCCAGCAGCATGCCGCCGCCGCCGAAATCGCCCACCAGGTTGAGCGGCGGCATCGGCTTGTCCTTGCTGCCGATCGCGTGCAGGGCGCCGGTCAGTGCAATGTAGTTGATGTCGTGCCCCGCCGCCTTGGCGAGCGGGCCTTCCTGGCCCCAGCCGGTCATGCGGCCGTACACGAGCTTCGGATTGCGCGCGAGGCAGACATCGGGGCCGAGGCCCAGCCGCTCGGCGACGCCCGGGCGGAACGGCTCGGTCATGCCGTCGGCCTTCTCGATCAGGCGCAGCACGACCTCGACGCCCGCCTTGCTCTGCAGGTCGACGGAGACCGAACGGCGGCTCCTGTTGTGGACCGCGAATTTCGGGTCGGCCAGCCGGTCCATGACATGCGCCTTGGTGCGGTCGACCCGGATCACGTCGGCGCCCATGTCGCCCAGCATCATCGAGCACATCGGGCCAGGACCGATTCCGGCCAGTTCTACGATCGTCAGTCCAGTGAGCGGGCCTGCCATGATTTCCTCCTGCAGAATGAGTGTTCTTCTGTCGAACCCTGATGGTAGCCGAAGGGTTCGGCGTTACAAAACCTGTCACGCGGTCTAAAGTCCGCGCCGCGAGTGGGTCGGTCGGAGGAAAAGGGATGGGGTTGGGCCGCATTGTCGCGTCGGCGGTGCTTGCGTTCGGCGTAACCAGTGGCGCGTGGGCGCAGCAGGCCGAAGCGCCGCCGTCCAAAGAATACAGCCAGCAGTTCCTGGTGCCGGGTTCGTGGTTCCATGGCGTGCACGGGCTTGCCTTCAACAAGGACGACCAGCTGTTCGCCGGCTCGGTGATCGGCCAGACCCTTTACCGCGTGCAGGTCGATTCGGGAGAGGTCGACCGCGTGATCGATCCGCCGACCGGCATGGCCGACGACATCGCCTTCGCCGACGACGGCACGATGGCGTGGACGGCCTTCCTGATCGGCAAGGTCTATGTGCGCAGGCCGAACGGCAAGACCATCGAGGTCGCCAACGGCATGAGCGGCCCCAACTCGCTCGCGTTCGGCAAGGACGGACGGCTGTTCGTCTCCGAGGTCTTCCTCGGCGACGCCCTCTACGAGATCGACGTCAGGAACGTCGACAAGCCCGACTTCAAGCCGCTGGCGCGCAACGAGCTGCGCCGCATCGCCGAGAAGCTGGGCGGCCTCAACGGCTTCGAGGTCCACAAGGACGACGGCTTCCTCTACGGGCCGCTCTGGTTCAAGGGCGAGATCGTGAAGGTGAATCTCGAGACCGGCGCCACCGAGGTGATCGCCTCGGGCTTCAAGACGCCGGCCGCCGCCAACATCGATCCGCAGAACCGCGACAACGTCTATGTCGTCGACACCGGGACCGGCGGCATCTGGAGCGTGAGCCTGACCAGCAAGGCCAAGAAGCTGGTGGCCTCGATGAAGCCGGGCCTCGACAATCTCGCCTTCGATTCGCGCGGCCGCCTGTTCGTCACCTCGATGACCGACAACGGCGTCTACCTGGTCGACAAGCAGACCGGTGCGCACCGCACCATCGTGGAAGGCAAGCTCGCCGTCCCGACCGACCTCGCCGTCACCAGTGAAGACGGCAAGGACACGGTGCACGTTGCCGACGTGTTCAGCTATCGGAAGGTCGACGGCGCCACCGGCGACGTGACGGACGTGCTGCGCGTGCATGGCGAGACGCACGCCTATCCGATCGGCATCTCGGTCGGCCCGAAGAACGTGCTGCTCACGAGCTGGTTCTCCAACACCGTCGAGAAGGTCGACCGCAAGACGGGCAAGCTCGTGGCGACGCTCGGCGAATTCGCGGCCCCCGTCGATGCGGTCGAGTTCGCCGATGGCACGATGTACGTGGCCGAGCTCGCGAGCGGCAATCTCGTGAAGGTGAGCGCCGACGGCAAGGAGCGCAGCACGGTCATGAAGGAGCTGCGCGGTCCGGTCGCCATGGTGCACGGGGCGGGCCCGCTGATCTACATCACCGAGATCTCGGCCGGCGTCGTCACCGAGATCGACGTCGCCGCGGGCACGCGCAGGGTGGTGGCCGACAACCTCACCGGTCCGGAGGGCATCGACCTCGGGCCGGACGGCCGGCTCTATGTTGCCGAAGTCGGCCAGAAGAGGGTCGTCGCCATCGATCCCGCAACCGGCGCGAAGACGGTGATCGCCTCCAACCTCGACATCGGCCTGGCACCGTTCCCCGGCGGACCGCCGGCCCTGGTGCCGACGGGGGTCGCGGTCGGCCGCACCGGCATCGTCTATGTCAGCGCCGACATCCGGAACTCGCTCTACAAACTGACGCCGCCGTAGTCGGCGCACTCCAGAGAGGCTGACATGGCCGGCATTCCGTTCATCAGGGACTTCAAGTTCGACTACGGTACGGCGATGGAGGTGACGCCGCTGATCCGGCGGGTCGTCGCCAACAACCCGAACCCATTCACCTTCAAGGGCACCGGCACCTACATCATCGGCCACGGCAACGTCGCGGTCGTCGATCCCGGGCCCGACAATCAGGAACACATCGATGCGGTGCTGCGCGCCCTGCGCGGCGAGACGGTGACGCATATCCTGGTGACGCACACCCATGTCGACCATGTGCCGGCGACGCCGGCGCTGGCCAAGGCGACGGGCGCGAAGGTCTACAGCTACGGGCCGCATCCGACGCCCGAAGGCGTGACCGCCGAGCAGGAGGGCGATTTCTCCTTCGCCCCCGACGTGAAGCTGAACGATGGCGACGTGATCCAGGGCGATGGCTGGAACGTCGAGGCCGTCCATACGCCCGGCCACATCTCCAACCACCTCTGCTTCGCGGTGAAGGAAGACAAGGCGCTGCTCTCGGGAGACCATGTCATGGGCTGGTCGACGGCGGTGATCTCGCCGCCCGACGGCAACATGGCCGACTACTTCGCCTCGCTGCGCAAGCTGCTGCCGCGCGACGAGAGCCTGTACATCCCCACGCACGGCGCCGAAATCCGCGATCCCAATCCGTTCGTGCAGGCCTATATCGATCATCGGCTGGGCCGCGAGGCGCAGATCATCGCGCGTCTCAAGGACGGTCCGCAGACCATCCCGCAGATGGTGGCAAAGAACTACGCCGACACGCCGGTCCATCTGCATCCGGCGGCCGGCCGCTCGATGCTGGCCCATCTCGTCCAGATGGTGAAGGACGGACGGGTCAAGACCGAGGACGGACGCGCCGCCATCGGCAGCGTCTACCGGCTCTAGGGGGAACGACCAATGGACATGAAGCTCTCCGGCAAGACCGTGCTCATCACCGGCGGCAGCCGCGGCATCGGTTTCGCCTGCGCCATGGGCTTCGCGGCCGAGGGCTGCACGGTGCACATCGCCTCGCGTTCGAAGGAATCGCTGGAAGCCGCCCGGGAAAAGATCCGCGCCCGCCACAACGTGCCGGTCGAGATCCACCCCGCCGATTTCTCGGACGGCGACACCGCGCGCCGCGTCGTCGAGGCGGTCGGCCATGCCGACATCCTGGTCAACAATGCCGGCGCCATCCCGCAGGGTGACATCTTGGGCATGACCGAGCCCAGGTGGCGCGAAGCCTGGGACCTCAAGGTTTTCGGCTATGTGAACGCCACCCGCGCCATGCTTGAGAAGATGTATGCGCGCAAGGCGGGCGTCGTCGTGAACGTGATCGGCCTCGCCGGCGAGAGCTTCAACTACGACTACGTCGCCGGCACGATGGGTAACGCCGGCATCATGGCCTTCACCCGCGCGGTGGGGTCGAAGAGTGTCGATCACGGCGTGCGCGTGGTGGGAATCAATCCGCCGGCCACGCGCACCGACCGCATGCTCACCCGATTGCGCGAACAGGCCGAAAAGAAGTTCGGTGATGCCGAGCGTTGGGCTGAGTTGACGAAGCACATGCCGTTCGGCCGCGCCGCCGAGCCGGACGAGGTCGCCGACCTCGCCGTGTTCCTGGCCTCCGATCGCGCGAGCTACATCAGCGGCGTGGTCATGACCCTCGATGGCGGACAAGCGGCCCGCCACTGAGGACCCGCATTAGTAAACCTGGCGCATCACCTGGGCGGCGAAGCCGTCGACGGCCGACTTCTTCTGCGCTTCGCTCAGCTTGCTGTCGGCGGCCACGGCCGGGCAGTAGGCGGTGACGAGATAGTTCACCACTTCAGCGCTCTCGACGCCGGGGTAGCGGATGCGGAGATCGGCCGTCGCCGAGGCGATGGCGTTGAACGTGTCGCCGCCGGTAAGCTGCTTGCCGACGGCCGCCATCTGGGACGGGGTTTCCTTGAGGATTCCGGGCTTCGCCGTCGGCTGCGGCTTGGGGCAGTCGAGCGCCAGGGCGGGGAAGGCCGAGACGGCGAGGGCGGCGGCGGCCAAGGTGACAACGCGAAGCATGATCGGTCTCCCGTGATGATCTCCAGAAAGCGATAGCAAAAAGAGTTTCAATAGTCCCCTGGAACCGTGGGGGAGGTTTCGCGTTGACGCGCCGGGCGCGATTCGTCGCCGCTGGCCGTTTGCTGTAGAAGACCGTTTGTAGCGGCCCCGCTTGCCGGAGGGCGCTTCATGCGTGCGCGAGATCATTCTTCGTTGCTTGCACGCCTTAGCCTGAAAGGCCTCATTTCCT
>JBILYJ010000343.1:0-5832 GCA_044377795.1 Reyranella sp.
TTCGGCAGCAACTGTCGTCTCGCCTTCGGCCGTGGGCACGGCTGCCGGCTCGGACACCGGTGCTTCGGCGGCTTCGACATGAACCGGACCGTCCAGACGCTCGACCGCGATCTCCGCAGGCTGCGCCTGCGGCTCGGGCTCGCGTACCGGCGCGGCGTCTGCCGTCACGGTTTCGTCGCGGATCGCCTCGGGGGCAGGCGCTTCTGCGGCAACGGCTTCGACATCCGTGGCTTCCGCTGCAGGCTCGCTCGTGGGCGCGTCGGCAGGGGCCTCCGTGGCCGGGGGCTCGTCAGTGGCGGCTGCCGCCCTGACGATGTCGTGCGCCGCGGCTTCGATGATATCGGCGCGGGCTTCCTCGATGTCGGTGCGATCGATCCGGTTGCTCCGCCGCGGCTCGTCTTCCTCGGCCTCGGCGTGCAGCCGCTGCTGCTCGGCGATCAGGCGTTCGCGGTCGGCGACGGGTATTTGATAATAATCGGGGTGGATTTCCGAGAAGGCGAGAAAGCCGTGCCGGTTGCCGCCATACTCGACGAACGCCGCCTGGAGCGACGGTTCGATGCGGATGACCTTCGCGAGATAGATGTTGCCCTTGAGGGGCTTGCGGCTCGCGGTTTCGAAGTCGAATTCTTCAAGTCTCGTTCCATCGACCACAACGACCCGGGTCTCCTCCGGGTGACTTGCGTCGATGAGCATACGCCTTGCCATGGGCTCGCTCCGAGGCGTCCGATCCCAACCGGTGCGAGCGACCGGCGGCCATGCCGCCTCCGTCGTGCGAGGGGAGCGCCGCGTCATCGACCCGTCGAACGGCCAACTCCGGCCAAGACGGGGAAGCTTCGCGCCGCCGGACCACGACAGGGTCCTGCCAACCTCGAGTTTCCTGATAGCCACCGCCTGCCTGACAGTCCCTCCGCAGGCCGGCCGCGCCCCCATTTCTGCAAGGGCGCGAGCCCAGCCTGGCTCGGAAACTGCCGTCGGAGCGCGACCCTAAGGCGCGCTACGAACGACGGCGACTGCTCGCGGACGCAACATACGGGGTTAGAAACAGGCCGACAATCAAAAGATTGTGTCTTCTGAATTGGAAGGCTTAAGTTGTTGAAATAAATTGATATTACAAGTCTTCTTCTGGTATTGGTTTAACAATATTCGAAGCATTTTTGTCCCTTTCTCCGTTGGCGTTTGCCATGTCCGACTTCCGTCGCCGTCATCTGCTCGCCGTTCTGGCCGGCGTGAGCGTGCTTGGAATGGGCTCGGGCGGGGCACTTGCAGCCCCGTCGAAGACGCGGCCCAAGTCGATGTCCAAGCCGACGCCAGCCGCCCCGATGGACAAGCCGAAGCTCGTCTTCCTCGATCCGGGGCATGGCGGGCGCGATCCGGGCGCGCTCGGCAGCCGCGGCACACAGGAGAAGACGGTCGTCCTGGCAATCGCACGTGACCTGCGGCGCGAGTTGCTGGCCGGCAATCGCTACCGGGTCCTGCTGTCACGCACCACCGACAGCTACGTACCCCTGCGCGAGCGCGTGGCGAGAGCCCAGGCGGCGAGGGCGGATCTGTTCCTTTCCCTGCATGCCGATGCGCATAGCGACCGCGACGTGCGCGGCGCCTCGGTCTACACGCTTTCGGAGGAGGCGACGGACCGCGAGGCGGCCGCGCTCGCGGCTCGGGAAAACCGCGCCGGCGCCTCTGTTTCGGGCATGAGGCTGTCGGAGCAGCCCGACAACGTGGCGCAGACCCTGGTGGCGATGAGCCAGCGCGGCACGGTGAATGATTCCCGGCGGCTGGCCGACACGGTCGTCGCCACCTTCTCACGCAACGGCGTTCGCCTGCTGCCGCGAACGCATCGGCAGGCGGGTTTTGCCGTGCTGACCTCGCCTGAGATCCCGGCGGCGCTGGTCGAACTGGGTTACCTGTCAAACGCACAGGACGAAAAGCTGCTCACCGTGCGCCAGCACCAGATGGCGCTCGCCCGTGCGCTAAGGGCCTCCGTGGATGCCTATTTCGGGGCAGGCGCCACAAGAAAGGCATAAGTCGGGGACATCCTGCGACATTGAAGGCCTTCCGGGCGCCGCGTAGAAAGTGACCGTGCTCAATTTCATCAAGATCTGCCTGGCTTTTGCCACCGCCGCTCTCATCGTCGGCACCGGCACCGTCGCAGGCCTTTTCTGGCATTTCAGTCATGGGCTGCCCGACCACAAGCAGCTTGCCGATTACCAGCCGGCGACGCTAACCCGGCTCTACGCCGCGGATGGCAAGCTCCTGGCCGAGTATGCGCGCGAGAAGCGCGTCTTCGTGCCGGTTGCCGCCATGCCCAGGCGTGTGCTCGAAGCCTTCGTCGCAGCCGAGGACCAGCGTTTCTTCACCCATCCCGGCATCGACTTCATCGGCGTCGTTCGCGCCATGATCGCCAACATCGCCAATCCGGGCAAACGGCCGGAGGGCGCGTCGGGTCTGACGCAACAGGTCGCCAAGAACTTCCTGCTCACCAACCAGGCGACGCTCTCGCGCAAGATCCGGGAGGCCATCCTCGCTTTCCGAATCGAAGAGACCTACTCCAAGGAGCGCATCCTCGAGCTCTATCTGAACGAGATCTATCTCGGCTCGGGAAATTACGGCGTGGCCCAGGCCGCCCTCAACTACTTCGACCGGTCGCTCGACGAGCTGTCGCTGTCGGAGATCGCCTATCTCGCGGCCCTCCCGAAGGCGCCGAACCGGTACCACATCATCCGCAACGAGAAGGAAGCCTACGCCCGGCGCGACTACGTCCTGCATCGCATGGCCGAGGATGGCTACATCACTGCCGCTGAGGAGCAGGCCGCGAGGGCCGAGAAGCTTCAGTATCGCCGCCGCAGCGCCACCGAAGTGGCGCAGGCCGACTTCTTCGCCGAGGAAGTGCGCCGCAACCTGATGGCAGCCTATGGCGAGAAGGGTCTCTACGAAGGCGGCCTGACCGTCAGCACGACGCTCGATCCCGCCATCCAGACCGTCGCCGACAATGCGCTGCGCGACGGATTGATCGCCTATGACAGGCGCCACGGCTGGCGCGGGCCCTATGCCAAGATCCCCGACATGAGCGTCTGGGAAGAGGAGTTCGCCCGAATCGTCCAGCGCCGTCCGCTGGCGGGGCCACCGGCCTGGCAACTCGCGGTCGTCAGCAAGGTCGAGGCGCAATCGGTGCAGCTTGTCGGCCTGCCGGACGGCGGCGAGGGCACCGTGCCCTTCGCGGAGATGACCTGGGCTCGCCCGACCCTGCAGAACCAGACGGTCGGCGCCGCGCCGCGCGGCCCGCGTGACGTCGTCTCGGTGGGCGACGTGATCGTCGTCGAAAAGATCGAGAAGCCCGCCGGCGCCAACGCCAAGCCCTATCCGCCCAAGACCTATGCGCTGCGCCAGGTACCCAACGTCGAGGGCGGCGTCGTCGTGATGGATACGCAGGCCGGCCGTGTTCTCGCCATGTCCGGTGGCTGGTCCTACGGCCGCAGCCAGTTCAATCGCGCCGTCCAGGCAGCGCGCCAGCCGGGTTCGGCCTTCAAGCCGTTCGTCTACCTCGCGGCGATGGACGCCGGCTTCACGCCGGCCTCGATCGTTCTCGATGCCCCGTTCGTCTACGATCCGGGCTACGGCCAGCCGCTGTGGACACCGAAGAACTACGGCGGCGACATGCTGGGACCGACGACCGTCCGCCGCGGCCTCGAACTGTCGCGCAACCTGATGACGGTGCGCATGGCCCAGCAGGTCGGCATGAAGCGCGTGGTCGAAGTTGCCAAGGAATTTGGCGTCACCGACCAAATGGGGGCTTACCTGCCGATGGCTCTTGGCGCCGGGGAGACGACGCTGCTCCGCATGACCATGGCCTATGCGATGCTGGCCAACGGTGCGCTCGAGATCACGCCGTCGCTGGTCGATCGCGTGCAGGACCGCAACGGCAAGACGGTCTATCGCCACGAACCGCGCTCCTGCCGCGGTTGCGGAGACACGGCGGGCGGGGGCAAGCCTGCGGCGCCCGAGCTGGTCGATTCGCGCAAACCCTTCCATGATCCGGCGTCGGTCTATCAGGTCGTCAGCATGATGCAGGGCGTCACGACCCGGGGCACCGCCGGTCGCCTGGCTGCGCTCGGCCGCCCGATCGCCGGCAAGACCGGCACGACGAACGACGCACACGACAACTGGTTCCTAGGCTCCACGCCCGACATCACCATCGGTGTCTATATCGGCTTCGACGAGCCGCGGACGCTGGGATCGCAGGAGACCGGTGGCGGCAACGCCGCGCCGATCTACGAAGCGATCGCCAGGGAGATCTTCAAGGGCAAGCCGCCGACTCCGTTCCGCGTTCCGCCGGGCCTGCGCATGGTTCGCTTCAGCTACGAGGGCGGGACGATCGACGAGGTCTTCAAGCCGGGCACCGAGCCGGGCTCCGAAGGCTATATGGTCACACCGCTTGACGGATCGGCCCCATATTCCGCTATAGACCCCACGCAGGGCCCGCAGCAGGCGGGCAGCCCCCGGCGTCCGGGTCTCTCGGGCACCGGCGAGACCTATTAGTCAGTTCGAAACGGATCCGTAATGCGCGCCGAAGCCCAAGCGATGGTGAACGAGATCGAGGAGTCGCTCGAACTCCTCAGGAGGCGTCTTTGACTACGACCGGGCGGTCGTACGTCTCGATGAGTTGAACGCGCGCGCCGAGGATTCGGCGCTGTGGAACGATCCGAAGGAAGCCGAGAAGGTGATGCGTGAGCGCACCAAGCTCGAAGCAGCGATTGGTGCGATCAAGCGCCTGCGCGCGGCAGTCGACGACAATGTCGGTTTGATCGAGATGGCCGAGGCCGAGAAGGACGAGGCCACCATTGCCGAGTGCGAGAAGGCGCTGCGCGAGGCCACGGGTGAGGCGAAGGCGGCGCGACTCGAGACGCTGCTGTCGGGCGAGGCCGACGCCAACAACGCCTATATCGAGATCAATGCCGGCGCCGGCGGCACCGAGGCGCAGGATTGGGCCGAGATGCTGGCGCGCATGTACACGCGCTGGGCCGAGCGGCGCGGCTACAAGGTGAGCTGGCTCGAGGAGAGCGCGGGTGAAGAAGCCGGCATCAAATCGTGCGCCTACAAGGTCGAGGGTCCCAACGCCTATGGCTGGCTGAAGACCGAGAGCGGCGTGCACCGGCTGGTGCGCATCTCGCCGTTCGATGGGAATGCGCGACGGCAGACTTCGTTCGCGTCGGTCTGGGTCTATCCCGAGGTCGACGACAATATCGAGATCGAGCTGGTCGACAAGGATCTGCGCGTCGACACCTATCGTGCCTCGGGCGCGGGCGGCCAGCACGTCAATAAGACCGACTCCGCGGTGCGTATCACCCACTTGCCGACCGGCATCGCCGTGGCGGTGCAGCAGGAGCGCTCCCAGCACCAGAACCGCGCCAAGGCCATCCAGATGCTGAAGGCGCGCCTCTACGAGGTCGAACTGCAGAAGCGGGAAGCCGAGCGGCTGGAGGCGGAAGCCAGCAAGACCGACATCGGGTGGGGGCACCAGATCCGCTCCTACGTGCTGCAGCCCTACCAGATGGTGAAGGACCTGCGCACCAACGTGGAGCGGTCGGACCCGCAGAAGGTGCTCGACGGCGACCTAGACGAATTCATGGCCGCCTCGCTCGCCGCCCGCGTGGGCGAGGGCAAGGACAAGGAAGCCGCGTAAAGAGCAGGAGCCGAGTATGCCGGGGATGTGGTTCGTGTTCGAAGCCGAATATGAGATCGAGGACCGCCGCGCCAACTGGAACAAGCCGGTGCCCGAAACCATGGTGTGGCACGGTCCCTACGAGACCGAGAAGGAAGCCGACGACGTGGCTC
>JBILYJ010000342.1:0-5832 GCA_044377795.1 Reyranella sp.
ATGATCATGAAGGCCTTGCGGTCGGTCAGGTGCAGGAAGCCATCGGCGTCGAGATAGCCCACGTCGCCCAACGTGCTCCAGCCCTTGGGATGGCGCGACTCGGCGGTCTTCTTGGGGTCGTTGTGATACTCGAACGGGCGGCCCTCGGCGAAATACACCGTGCCGGACTCACCGGTCGGCAGTTCGTTACCCTCGTCGTCGCAGATCTTGAGCTTGCCGACGATGGCGCGGCCGACCGTGCCCTTGTGCGCCATCCATTCCAGAGCATTGCACATGGTGAGGCCGTTGCCTTCGGTGCCGCCATAATATTCCCAGATGATCGGGCCCCACCACTGGATCATCGCTTCCTTGGTCGGGATCGGGCAGGGCGCGGCGGCGTGGATCGCGCACTTCAGCGACGAGACGTCGTACTTCGCGCGCACGTCCTCGGGCAGCTTGAGGAAGCGCACGAACATGGTCGGCACGACCTGGGTGTGCGTGATCCGGTGCTTGGGAATAAGCGACAGATATTCCTCGGCGTCGAAATGCTCCATGATCACCGAGGTGCCGCCCAGCCGCATGACGCTCATGTTGAAGCGCAACGGAGCCGCATGATAGAGCGGCGCCGGCGACAGATAGACCGTGTCGCTGTCGATGCCGTAGAGCTTGCGGCTGATCGCCAGCAGCGGGTTGTCGAAGTCGATCGGCTGCGGCTCGACGACCGGCATGACGCCCTTGGGCCGCCCCGTCGTTCCCGATGAGTAGAGCATGTCGTGGCCTGCCGTCTCGTCGGCGATGGGCGTGGCGGGAAAGCGCGCGACCGCGTCTTCCCAGGAGTCGTAGCCCTCGATGACGCCGTCGATCATGTAGCGGTGCGCAGCACCCTTCATCAGCGGCGCCAGCTCGGCGGCCTTCTCGGCCAGATACTTCGACGTGACGAACAGCCGGGCGCCGCAGTCGGTGACGATATAGTCGACCTCGGCGGCGGTGAGGCGCGAGCTGATCGCCGTGTAGACGAGGCCCGAGCGCTGGGCGCCCCAGCAGATCTCGAAGAAGCGCGGATTGTTCTCGAGGAAGATCGCGACATGGTCGCCGGCCTGGAGACCCAGCGAGCGGAAGAGCTGCGCGATGCGGTTGGACTGCGCGTCGAGCTGGCGATAGGTCACCGTCTCGCCGCTGCCGGCCATGATGTAGGCGGGCTTGTCGGGATGGGTGCGGGCGTGATGATAGGGATGCATGACGGCCGCATAAGAGCGGACGGAAAGGACGCTCGCAAGCGTTGTGGTCCGTTCCGCTCTTCGGGCGTTGGCGGAGCGTCCGTAGGCGCGTTAAGGTGGTGATAATCTGCCGGTCGAGGTTGTGCCGCAGCCCGTATCCGCATAGCGAATGGGCTTCGGCACCGATGTTGCTGGTAACCAGTGCCGTAACCCAGCCCGAGGCGCTCTCACCATGTTCACCCGTAGACACACGAGAAAGAACTTCCTGAGGTTCGGCCTGGCCGCCGCCGCGACCGCCGGCTTTCCCCGGTTCGCCGGCGCACAGGAGACCTATCCGGACAAGCCGGTGCGGGTCGTCGTCTCCTACGGCGCGGGCGGCGCCATCGACGTCGTCGCCCGGATCGTGGCCGAGCACATGACCGGCACTCTCGGCAAGACGGTGCTGGTCGAGAACAAGCCAGGCGCCGGCTCGACGATCGCCGCGGAGCTGATCGCCCGTTCGGCACCCGACGGATACAATCTCCTGGTGACCGGCATGGCGCATTCGGTCATCCCCGAGCTGTTCCCGCAGGTGACGTTCAATCCGGCGACGGCGTTCCAGCCGATCAGCCATCTCGGCCTCATGCCGTTCGTGCTGGCGGTTCACCCCTCGGTGCCGGCGACCGACTACAAGAGCTTCATCGCCTATCTCAAGGCGAATCCCGGGACCGTGAATTCCGGATCGGCCGGCCCCGGCAGCTCGGCCGATCTCGGCCAGATGCTGCTGGCCAAGCTTGAGGGCGTGCAATTCACGCGCGTTCCCTATCGCTCGACGCCGGCTGCGATGAACGATCTCGTGGCGGGCCGTGTCGGCTTCATGATGGATTCGCAGAACGTGCTGGTGCCGCATGTGAGGAGCGGAGCGGTGCGCGCCTTCGCGGTGACATCGCTCGACCGCTCGCGCCTCGTCCCGGAGGTTCCCACACTGGATGAGCTCGGCCTCAAGGGCTTCGAGGTCGGCAGCTGGCAGGCGATGCTGGCGCCGGCGGGAACCCCAAGGCCCATCGTCGACCGCATCGTCAAGGCGGTCGAGGCGGCGCTGAGCGATCCCGCCATCCGCGCCCGCTACACCGAGCTGGGATACAATATGCCGCAAAAAGTGGGGCCCGAGGCGCTGTCGCAATTCCTCGCGGCCGAGGCGGCCAAGTGGGGCCCGCTGGCCAAGGCCACGGGCACCGGCTGACCGCCAGGACGACGAAGGGAAGAGACAGGTGAGCAAGCTCAGTCAGGCGGAAGTGGACGCCTTTCACCGCGACGGCTACTTCGCCCCCGTCGACGTGTTCCCGCTCGAGGAAGCCCGGGCCTGGCGCGCAGATCTCGAAGCCTTCGAGCGCACCCTGCCACCCGGCCCGGTCTCGGCGGGCGACCGGCGCAAGCTGCATGTGCGGTTGCCCTGGGCGCGCGACATCGTTGAGGATCCGCGCCTGCTCGACGTGATGGAGCAGCTGCTCGGCCCCGACATCCTGGTCTTCACCAGCACCTTCTTCATCAAGGAACCGAAAACCGACGCCATCACGGCCTGGCACCAGGACGCGACCTTCTTCGGGCTTTCCCCCTACGAGCACGTCACCGGCTGGGTGGCGCTCTCCGAGGCCTCGATCGAGGCGGGCTGCATGGAATTCGCGCCGGGCAGCCATCGCCTGGGCCAGCTCGCGCACGGGCAGACCGCCACGCCGGGCACCATCAATGCCGGTGCCCGCTCGATCAGCGAACCGCTCGATACCTCACATGCCGTCTTCGCGCCGGTGAAGACCGGCCAGGTGTCGCTGCACCACACGCTGGTCGCGCACAATTCGCGGCCCAACCGCAGCGACGACCGCCGCATCGGCTTCGGCATCAGCTATATCCCGACGCATGTGCGCCACAGCGGCAGCAGGCGCATGAGCGCGACGCTGGTGCGCGGCGTCGACCGGTATGGGCACTTCGATCTCGAGGACGATCCGCGGACCCTCGACGCCGAGGCGCAGGCCGAGGCGCACCGGCGCGCCTATGGCCGCTACCGCGAAGGCCACGCCGAACAGCAGGCGCGCTACGGCGTGATCGCCTGAGCCTGGAGAGAGAATGAAACCGTTGCAGGGAAAAGTCGCGATCGTGACCGGCGCCTCGTCGCCCGTGGGGATCGGCGCCGCCGTGGCGCGCCGTCTCGCGGGATCGGGGGCGAAGCTGCTGCTCGTCGCGGACGACTCGCCTGACGCCGTGGCCAGCGAATGCGCCGCTTTGCTGGGCGATGCCGGCGGCGTCGTGCCCCTTACCGCGGATCTCGGCGATGCCGACGCCGTGCTGGCGATGGTCGCAGAGGCGGAGAAGCGCTTCGGCCGGATCGACCTGCTGGTCAACAACGCCGCCATTCGCCTCAACCGCAATTTCGGCGACTTCACCGTCGCGGAGTTCGACAAGGCCGTGGCCGTCAACCTGAGGGCGCCGTTCCTCGCCAGCCAGGCGGTGCTGCCCTCGATGCGGCGACAGGGCGGCGGGCGCATCGTGCATGTCGCGAGCCAGCTGGGTTCGGTCGCCTACCAGACCCGCACGATCTACGGCATGACCAAGGCCGCCCTGATCCATCTCGCCAAGTCGATGGCGCTGGAACTGGCCCGCGAGAACATCCAGGTGAACACCGTGTCGCCGGGGCCGGTCGCCACCCAGCCGCTGCTCGACCGCGCCCGCGACCAGCCCGAGGAATCCGCCCGGCGCATGAACTATGTGCCGATGGGCCGGTTCGGCCGCCCGGAGGAGATCGGCGAGGTCGTGCACTGGCTGCTGACCACCGACGCCTCGTTCCTGACCGGCCAGGATCTCATCGTCGACGGCGGCTACACGATCCACTGAGCCGGCTTCTCATGTATGGTCGGCGGCTTGAGGAAATGGTGGGTCGATGACAAGTCTGACGGTGCGTAGCGAACAGGCGTGCTTCGGTGGAACGATCGGTTTCTACAGCCACGCCTCGAGGGAGACCGGCACCGAGATGAAGTTCTCGGTCTTCGTGCCGCCGAACGCCTCGGCGCGGCCCCTTCCGTCGCTCTACTTCCTGGCCGGCCTGACCTGCACGGAAGAGACCTTCATGATGAAGGCACATGCCTTGCGTCATGCCGCCGAGCTGGGACTCGTCCTCGTGGCGCCGGACACCAGCCCGCGCGGCCTCGGCCTGCCGGGCGAGGAAGACGGCTGGGATTTCGGCACGGGGGCCGGCTTCTATCTCGACGCGGAAGCGGAGCCGTGGAAACGGAACTATCGCCTGTATTCCTATGTGACGAAGGAGCTGCCGGCGCTCATCGCGGCCAGCTTTCCGGTCGAAACGGGACGGTGTGGCGTGTTCGGCCATTCGATGGGCGGCCATGGCGCCCTGGTGGCGGCGCTGAAGAACCCCCAGGCCTATCGGTCGGTCTCGGCCTTCGCACCGATCTGCAATCCCGTCGCGGTACCCTGGGGCGAGAAGGCGTTCGGGAACTACCTCGGCGCCGACCGCGCGCGCTGGTCGGCGTGGGATGCCAGCGAACTTCTGAAGCAGGGAAGCCGCTTCCCGGGCCCGATCCTCGTCGACCAGGGCATGAAGGACCAGTTTCTCGCAGCTCAGCTTCGGCCCGACGCCCTCCAGGCGGCGGCCGAAGGCGCGGGACAGGAACTGGTGCTGCGGCGGCACGAGGGCTACGACCACTCCTACTGGTTCATCCAGACCTTCATCGAAGACCATCTCAAATGGCATGCCGAGAGGCTCTGCGTGTAAATCCGGGATCCGCGCGGTGCGGGTGAGCGGAATGCAGGCGTTCGCGGCCGTTGACCCGGTTCCGCCCTTCGGCTTTATTCCCGGCGCACGACAGTGTGCCCCCGTGGCGGAATTGGTAGACGCGCCTGACTCAAAATCAGGTTCCTCACGGAGTGTTGGTTCGAGCCCGACCGGGGGTACCATCGCGCCTGAAACGCAAGCAGATAAGCGTTTTAGGGGAATTTCATAGATTTCCACAAACGTGAACAGACAGAGCACGAAGTCGAACGTCTGAGTCGAACGCGTCGAGACGTTCGACTTTTCCCAATTATGAGCTCTTTGCCTCGTGGGCGATGCGCATATTGAGCGCGGTGGTTGCCTGATCGGCAGTGCGTGCGGTGTAGTGAGCCAAGACTGCGTCGATATTGGCCGGTTCGTGGCCAGTGATCGATGAAATCAACTCGCGGGGGACCCCTGCATCATGATTCAGCGTAACACAAGTATGGCGCATCGTGCGCATCGTTAGGTGCGAAGTCGGTAGCCGAAGTGGGTCGGCAGGATCAATTCCTACATAGTAACGCGTAGAAAAGAAGGGGTGCTGCTCCATCAATTTTGCACGCAACGCATTAAATGCCTTCCGAAAGGCGCTGGCGCTCTTCCAGGGACGTCCATCGCGGTCATGGAAGAACGTGGTGGCGCTTACAGCACCTTGCGTACGGCGCGCCTTGGCAGCAGCGACACGGGTAGAAAGTGTTGGAACTAGGCTCCATGGAAGTACCAGAGCCTTGTCTGTCTTCTCTTGGGCAAAGGTAATCAGTTCCCGATCAAACACCGTTGTTGGCCATGTCAGCCAATCCTGTCGACGTACCCCCAGCCAAGACATCATCACGATGGCAT
>JBILYJ010000387.1:0-5326 GCA_044377795.1 Reyranella sp.
TCTCGTCGGCGCCACCCCCGCCCATCAGGTAGCTCATCAGAAGGTACTGCTCGTTGAAGAAACGGCCGCTCCAGGCATCGGGATAGTCATAGGGGAAGAAGATGTCGTGCAGGCCCCAGATGATACCGGGCGCGAGCACCGGCAGGATCTCCATGAAGAACACCGTGACGTCGGAATTCTGAAAGGACCGGTGCGAGTTGTCGACGAACAGGACTGCGTCACCCGGCAGATCGGCGAAGAAGCTCATGGCGACGTCTTCGCACGGACGGCGGATCACCTCGTCACAGATCGCATCGACGTCGCGTCGGGGGTGCGGATCGACCGAAACGATCCGGGTACGCAAGCCATGATCCTCGATCGCGCGTCGGGCGAACTTGGTCGAATTGCCCGAGCCGATCTCGACATACAATGAAGGATTGTGCCGGGCGAGCAGGCCGTAGAGCGACACGGCATCGAGGCCGGGAAAGGAGCCGTTCGTCCAGCGAGGAGTCCGATCGTCGTCGGCGGCGCGCGCCGGGATCTTCTCGAACCACGGGCGGAGGCTTGCGAAGTACGCAAGCAGCGCCTTGTAGTCATCGGCCGATTCATGGGCCTTCCGCGCCAACGCCTGGACGCCGGGCGCCTTGCTCCAGTCCCGCTGTCGGGGAAGGTAACCGTAGTCGAAAACCACACGGCGGCGACGGCCGGATCGTGCGGCGTCCAGCAACCACTGGAAGGGAGCCATGGCGCCTTATTGGCACAAAGCTGCAGCCTGTCCAAACGGCGGGCGCCGGCCTAGACTTGCGGCGCGTGTCCAATTTCCTTCGAGTTGCCGGCCTCCTGGGCCTCCTCGTCGTTGCCGGCGCAACGATTTGGCTCTTCCGGATCGACGAGCTGAAGCTCGCGGGGCCGCGGGCCGATTATTTCCTCTATCTCGCGGCGCTGCTCGTTCTCGTGATCGGGCTGGCGCGCTGGCCGCGTCTCTCGGGAACGCTCCTGGTGCTGGCCTGTGTCGAATTCGCCTGGGGCGTGGGATCGTGGGCCCTCGCGCCGCCCGGCTCGCCCTCGCTGCTGCCGCCGGTCAGCGCCGAGCCGGCGCGCTTCCAGTGGCATCCGCTGCTGCAGGCCGTGCCGGCGCCCGGCCTCGCCTTCACCAGTGCGACCGGGCTCGCCATCCGCCATTCGTCCCAGGGCACGCGCGGCCGCGATCCCGATCCCGCGCGCCTGGCCACTGGCGGCGTGGTGGCGACCTTCGGCGGATCGGCGACCTACGATATCGGCAATGGCGAGGGCGATACCTGGCCCGACCGGCTGGATGAGGCGCTGCGCGGCGACGGGCTGGTCGTCGTCAATCATGGCGTGCCGGGCTACACGACGGCCGAGCATGTGCTGCAGACGGCTTTCTACCCCGAGAAATTCGGCAAGGCGCCGCGCTGCGCCGTCTACTTCGTGGGCTGGAACGACCTGCGCAACGCGCACATCCCCGACCTAGACGCCGGCTATGCCGACTTCCACATGCCGAGCCAGGTGGATTCCCTGAAGGTGCGGCGCATCGGCGGCTCCAACGTCACGATCTCACCGTTGCTCACCGTGCTGACGCGTCTCGTCTCCGCCGAAGTCGACACGGTGCGCTATGCCAAGGACCCTTACGCGCTGCCGCCGGTCGCCGGCCCCGATCTGGCGGCCGCGGCGATCTTCGAGCGCAACGTCCGCTCGATCTCCGCCGTCAACCGCGCCCGCGGCACGCCGACCATCTGGGTCGGGCAGGTCGTCAACCGCGAGCGGCTGAAGGGCGAGGGCCTGTACGGCTGGCTGCCGCGGGTGCGCGACCTTGATCTCCCGCGGTTGCTGAGGGAATCGAACGCCCTGCTGGAACGGACGGCCAAGGCGCTGGGCGACACCTACGTTGCGCTGCCCGATGAGGCGTTCGGTCCGGCCGACTTCGTCGACCAGGGACATTTCTCGGCGGCCGGCGCACGCCGCTTCGCAGCGCTGCTGGCCCCTGCTGTGCGCGAGGCTTGCCGCTAGGCGCGCGGGATTCTACTCCTGTCGCCATGGCTTCTCCGTCCCGCGTGATCCTCATCACCGGTGCCTCCTCGGGCATCGGCGCCGCAACCGCCCGCGCGCTGGCCGCGCCCGATACGGCGCTCGCCCTGCATGCGCGTCGCAACCGAACGGGCCTCGAGCGGGTCGCCGGCTTCGCCGCCGGCGCCGGCGCGCAAACACTGATCCTCGAAGGCGATCTCGCCGAGTCCGGCACGGCGGCGCGCCTGGTCGACGACACGGTAAAGGCGTTCGGCCATCTCGACGTGATCGTGAGCAACGCGGGCTTTGCCAACCGCACGCAGGTCGGCGAACTCGACCGCGCGGCCTGGGACGCCAGCCAGAACGCCATGACGGCGGCCTTCTTCGAACTGGCGACGGCGGCCAAGCCGTGGCTGGTCAAGGCCGGGCCGGCCGGCCGCCTGGTCGGCGTCTCGTCCTTCGTCGCCCATGCCTTCGCGCGCGGCCTCATGACCTTTCCGGCCTCGGCCGCGGCCAAGGCCGGCGTCGAGGCCTTCGCCAAGGCCTTCGCCGTCGACATCGCCGGCTCGGGCGCCACGGTGAACTGCGTTGCGCCGGGCTTCATCGAGAAGGATCCCGACGCGCATGCCGCGGTGCCGCGCGCCGGCATGGAGAAGGTGACCCAGTCGATCCCGATGGGCCGCTACGGCAAGCCCGCGGAAGTGGCAGCCCTGATCGCTTTCCTGTGCTCGCCGGCCGCGGGGTACATCACCGGCCAGACGGTGCACGTGAACGGCGGCGTCACATTGTAGGGTCGGGATACAGTAGGGTTCACATCCACAAACTCCGTCATCTCGACCGGAGCGCGAAGCGCGGAGTGGAGAGATCTCCTCTCCACGAATTGCCGGCTTTTGGTCGAGCGAAGGTCTCTCCGCTCCGCACCTTCGGTGCTCCGGTCGAGACGACGAATTTTTTTAGCAGTTTGGGAATTGTATCGCCCCGATCACCCGATCGAACGCACCAGCCGAATGATATCGATGCCCTTGGTGTCGACGCCGAACCAGTCAAGATAGAGCGGCACCTGGTGGTCGAGCATGTGCCGGCCATAATGGATGCGGCGCCCGTGGGTGCGGGCCCGCATCAGCAGCGGCGTCTCGACCGGGCTCATGATCACGTCGGCCACGACGACGTCGGGGTCGAGCGTCATCGGGTCGAAGGCCTGCGGGTCGCCGGGACGCAAGCCGAGCGCCGTCGCGTTGATCGCAATGTGAATGCCCTTCGGAGGCATCCTGACTTCTGCGATCGGCACGTCGGGATAGTGACTCAGCAACCGGTCGATCGCCTTGCCGGCACGCGCTTCCTGGAGTTCGGTGACCAGCAGGCGGCCGACGCCGGCTTCGCACAAAGCGGCCGCGATGGCGCCGCCGGCGCCGCCGAGGCCGACCAGCCAGACGCTGGCGCCCTTCACGCGATGGCCCTGCGCTTCCAGTCCGCGGACGAAGCCGAGGCCGTCGACATTGTCGCCCGCCAGCACCCCGTCGGGGTCGCGGCGCACCAGATTGACGCTGCCGGCCGCCATCGCGCGGGGCGTGGCGCGGCCCACCAGGTCGAGCATCGCGGTCTTGTGGGGGATGGTGACGGTGAAGCCGCCGAGGTTGCGCATCTTGGCCAGCGCGTCGAGCATCAGCGGCAGCAGATCGGGGCCGCCCTCGAAGGGCAGCCAGACGGCATTGACGCCCGTGGCGGCGAAAACCTGGGACATCACGCCGGTCATGCGCAGCTGGCGGATGGGGTCGCCGATCGTGCCGTAGAGTCGCGTGGCGCCGTTGACCTGGAACAGGCCGTTGAAGAGTTGTGGGTCTGTCGGGTTCATGAGCCCCCAAAAGAAAACGGCGGAGCCTGCGCCCCGCCGTCGATCTTGGCCGTCCGGAATGCGCGGCGCTAGAGATTCTTGAGCACGTACTCGGCCGAGGACACCTCGAAGGCGCCCGGCTTCTCGACGAAGAGGTGCTTGATGGTGCCGTCCTCGACGACCATGGCATAGCGCTGGCTGCGCGTGCCGAGGCCGAACTTCGAGCCGTCCATGGTGAGGCCCATCGCCTGGGTGAACTCGCCGTTGCCGTCGCCCAGCATCATCACCAGGTCGCCAGCCTTCTGGTCCTTGCCCCAGGCGCCCATCACGAATGCGTCGTTCACGGAAATGCAGGCGATCGTGTCAATTCCCTTCGCCTTGAGGGCAGCTGCTTCGGCCACGAACCCGGGCACGTGCTTTGCTGAACAAGTGGGGGTGAAGGCACCCGGCAGCGCGAAGGCGACGACCTTCTTGCCCGGCGCGAAGAGTTCTTCCGTGGTGACGGCCTTGGGGCCTTCCGGGCCCATCATGCGCAGCGTGGCGCTGGGGACTTTGTCTCCGACTTTCGCCATTATTAGCTCCTCAAATACGCCGCCCAACCGCGGCCTTTACGAACCGGCGGACCCTAGGCCGGGGCTGGGTTTTTGTCCATGCAAGGCCCGTTGCTGGAAATGCGGCGGGCCCCGGTCCTTGATCTTTGGCCGGACAATCCCCATGGATATGGGAGAAAGTACGCCATGCCCGGGTCCAGCTCTCCTGCCGCCACATTGGTCGGCCGCTTCCTGGTCGCCGCGCCGTCCATGCCGGACGAGCGCTTCCAGAAGAGCGTCGTGTTCATCTGCAAGCACGATGACGACGGTGCGCTCGGAATCATCGTGAACAACAAGGTCGACGACCTGCCGCTCGGCCAGGTCTACAAGCAGCTCGGCATCGAGGTGCCCAAGACGACCGCGGATTTGCCGGTGCTGTTCGGCGGCCCGGTCGAGACCTCGCGCGGGCTGGTGCTGCACTCGGCCGATTACAAGCGCGACGAGACCCTGCTGATCGACGGCGGCATGGCGCTCACCGCCTCGCTCGAAATCCTGAAGGACATGGCGGGCGGTACCGGACCCAAGAACGCCTGGCTGGCGCTCGGCCATTCCGGCTGGGCGCCGGGCCAGCTCGACCGCGAGATGCAGGACAATGCCTGGCTGGTGGTCGATGCCGACGCAGAGCTGGTGTTCGATGCCGATTTCGCCGCCAAGTGGCAGCGCGCGCTCGACCGGCTGGGCCGCGGCCTGCCCGGGGGCAAGTTCGACCTCGCCTCCTTCTCTCCCCAGTCCGGTCGCGCCTGACTTTTCGTCGTCGCCGGATGCATGCATTGAGGTGTATCAGGTGTGCGTTTTCGCGCCAGGATTGTGCTTAACTTCCCCAGGCGAACGGGCCTATAGCCACAGATACGTCGACCGCCTGCCTCCCTTCGCGGACGACGGTGCGTAACCGGGACGTCCG
>JBILYJ010000344.1:0-5802 GCA_044377795.1 Reyranella sp.
CGTGTTCAGGTTGGCGTGCAGGTCGCTCGGCGTCGGATCGACATAGAGCAGGCCGGTCACGACCTCGCCGGCATGCATGCCTTCCTGGATGCGCTTCATCGCCGAGACCTTGTCGGACGGATCGTAATCCTCGCCGAGCTTGCGCAGGCGAAGCAGCGAGCCGTCATGCTGCTGCACGATCTTCGTGGTGCCGGGATCGTAGGAGGTGGTGATCTCCTCGCGGGTCTCGATGAAGTCGATGCGGTTCAGCGCCTCGTTGTGCTCGCGTACATAGTCGTAGCTCTTGGTCGAGCCCGCATGGTTGTTGAAGGCGACGCAGGGGCTGATGACGTCGAGGAAGGCCGCACCCTTGTGGTCCATCGCCGCCTTGATCAGCGGCACGAGCTGGTGCTTGTCGCCCGAGAAGGAGCGGCCGACGAAGGTGGCGCCCATCAGGATGGCCAGAGAAACCATGTCGATCGAGGAGTCGGAGTTGGCGACGCCCTTCTTGCTGATCGAGCCCTTGTCGGCAGTGGCGGAGAACTGGCCCTTGGTCAGGCCGTACACGCCGTTGTTCATGACGATGTAGGTCATGTTCACGCCGCGCCGCATGACGTGGGCGAACTGGCCGAGGCCGATCGAGGCGGAGTCGCCGTCGCCCGACACGCCCATGTAGATCAGGTCCCGGTTGGCCAGGTTCGCGCCGGTCATCACCGAGGGCATGCGGCCGTGCACGGTGTTGAAGCCGTGGCTGGCGCCCACGAAGTAGGTCGGCGCCTTGGACGAGCAGCCGATGCCGGAGAGCTTGGCGACCTGGTGAGGCAGGATGTCGAGCTCGTAGCAGGCCTGGATGATCGCGGCGCTGATCGAGTCGTGGCCGCAGCCGGCGCAGAGCGTCGAGACGGCGCCTTCGTAGTCGCGGCGGGTGAAGCCCGCCTTGTTCTTGACCAGCGAGGGGTGATGGAGACGGGGCTTGGCGATGTAGGTCATGACGCGGCCTTGTCGAACGAGACAACCTTGAACTGACCGAGCTTGTTGGCGATGTCGGTCGCGATGAAGCGCGCCGTGATCGGCGTGCCGTCATAGTGCAGGACGGGCACGATCTTGCGCGCGTCGAGCGTGTATTCGCTGAGCAGCATGGTGCGCAGCTGCGCGTCGCGGTTCTGCTCGACGATGAAGACGCGGTCGTGCTCGTGGATGAAATCCTCGACACTTTGCGCAAAGGGGAAGGAGCGCACGCGCAGCGCGTTGACGTGATGGCCCTCGGCCTCGAGATGGTCGAGCGCCTCGTCCATCGCCGGG
The DNA here is from genome assembly GCA_044377795.1 of Reyranella sp. Lineage (GTDB taxonomy): Bacteria > Pseudomonadota > Alphaproteobacteria > Reyranellales > Reyranellaceae > Reyranella. The sequence continues at coordinate 1,282 of JBILYJ010000344.1, forward strand.
CTGGTCGAGCCGAAGTAGATCACGCCGAAGCGGGTCGGCTTGGGCGAGGAATAGCGCAGCGGCTGCGGCGCGATCTTCTTCGCGGTCTCCCACTTCTTCTGCAGCCGCTCCATGTTGCGCACATAGACGGGGCCTTCCTCCGAGTAGCGCGCGAACTCGTCCTTGGTCGTGCCGCGCGTGAAGTAGGAGCCCTTGGTCGGGTGCGTGCCGGGATAGGTGCGAAACGGGATGCCGTCGCCGTCGACGTCGAGGTAGCGGCCGAAGGTCTTGCCGGCCTCGAGGTCCTCGGCGGTCATCACCTTGCCGCGGTCGAGGACGCGGCTTTCGTCCCAGGCGAACGGCTTGCACAGCCGGTGGTTCATGCCGATGTCGAGATCGGTCATGACGAACACCGGGGTCTGCAGCCGGTCGGCGAGGTCGAGCGCGTCGGCGGTGAACTCGAAGCACTCGCGCGGGTCCTCGGGGAACAGCAGCACGTGCTTGGTGTCGCCGTTCGAGGCGTAGGCGCAGCCCAGCAGGTCCGACTGCTGCGTGCGCGTCGGCATGCCGGTCGACGGCCCGCCGCGCTGCACGTTCACCAGCACCGCCGGGACCTCGGCGAAGTAGGCCAGCCCGATGAACTCGGTCATCAGCGAGATGCCGGGGCCGGACGTTGCGGTGAAGGAGCGCGCGCCGTTCCAGGCGGCGCCGATCACCATGCCGATCGAGGCCAGTTCGTCCTCGGCCTGCACGATCGCGTACTTGGCCTTGCCGGTCTCCTTGTCGTGCCGGAACTTCTTGCAATGGCTCTGGAACGCCTCGGCGAGCGACGAGGAGGGCGTGATCGGATACCAGGCGCAGACCGTGGCGCCGCCGTAGACGGCGCCGAGCGCGGCCGCGCTGTTGCCCTCGACGAAGATGCGGTCGCCGACATTGTCGGCATGGCGCACCTTCAGCTTCACCAGGTCGGGGTCGACATGCTGCTTCACCCAGTCGCGGCCGAGGTTCATCGCCTTGACGTTGGAGTCGATGAGCTTTTCCTTGCCCTTGAACTGTTCGCTGAACAGCCGCTGGATCTGCTTCTCGTCGATGTCGAGCAGCACCGAGAGTGCGCCGACATAGATGATGTTCTTGAAGAGCTGGCGCTGGCGGGCGTCGGAGTAGGTGGCATTGGTGATCGCCGTCAGCGGCACGCCGATCACGTTGATGTCCTCGCGGAACATCGACGACGGCATGGGCTTGGTCGAATCGTAGAACAGGTAGCCGCCGGGCGTGATCTCCTTCACGTCCTCGGCCCAGGTCTGCGGGTTCATCGCGACCATCATGTCGACGCCGCCGCGCCGTCCGAGATAACCCTTCTCGGTGACGCGCACCTCGTACCAGGTCGGCAGGCCCTGGATGTTCGAGGGGAAGATGTTGCGCGGGCTGACGGGCACGCCCATGCGCAGGATCGACCGGGCGAAGAGTTCGTTGGCCGAGGCCGATCCGGATCCGTTGACGTTCGCGAACTTGACGACGAAATCGTTAACGGCGGCTATTGCTTGCGGCATGCGTGCTCCGCGTGTGTCATTTCGATGTAATACTTGCGCATGTCCCATGCGCCTGTGGGGCAGCGTTCGGCGCACAGCCCGCAGTGCAGGCAGACATCCTCGTCCTTGACCATGACCCGCTGGGTCTTGAGGCCGTCGCCGACATAGAGGTCCTGCGTCGGATTCATCGCCGGCGCCATCAGGCGCGTGCGAAGTTCTTTCTCCTCACCGTTCTCGGTGAAGGTGATGCAGTCCATCGGGCAGATGTCGACGCAGGCATCGCATTCGATGCAGAGCTGGCCGGTGAATACCGTCTGGACGTCGCAGTTGAGGCAGCGCTGCGCCTCCTTGAAGGCGAGCTGGGGATCGAAGCCCAGCTCGACCTCGGCCATGATGTCCTTCAGTGCCTCGTGCTTGGGGCGATGCGGGACCTTGAGGCGATGGTCGATGGTGGGGGCGTTGTCGTAGCTCCACTCGTGGATGCCCATCTTCTGGCTGGCGACGTTGACGCCGGGCGCCGGGCGCTCCTCGGGGTTCTCGCCGATCAGCATCTTGTGGATGGAGGTCGCCGCCTCGTGGCCGTGCGCGGCCGCCCAGATGATGTTCTTGGGGCCGAACGCCGCGTCGCCGCCGAAGAACACCTTCGGGTGCGTGCTGGCGAAGGTCTTCTCGTTGAGCTGGGGCAGACCCCACTTGTCGAACTCGACGCCGGCATCCTTCTCGATCCACGGGAAGGCGTTCTCCTGGCCGATCGCGACCAGCACGTCGTCGCACTCGTGGAACTCGTCGGGCTCGCCCGACGGCACCAGCGAGCGGCGACCCTTGTCGTCGTACTTCGCGACCACCTTCTCGAACAGCACGCCCTTGATCTTGCCGCCCTCGTGGCGGACTTCCTTCGGAACGAGCATGTTGAGGATGGGAATGTCCTCGCCGATCGCGTCTTCCTTCTCCCACGGCGACGCCTTCATCTCGTCGAAGCCGGAGCGGACGATGACCTTCACGTCGTCGCCGCCGAGACGGCGGGCGGTACGGCAGCAGTCCATCGCCGTGTTGCCGCCGCCCAGCACGATCACGCGCTTGCCGACCTTGTCGATATGGCCGAACGAGACCGACGACAGCCAGTCGAGGCCGATATGGATGTTGGCTGCGGCTTCCTTGCGGCCCGGCACGTCGAGGTCGCGGCCGCGCGGCGCGCCCGAGCCCACGAACACCGCGTCGTAGCCTTCGGCCAGCACCGCCTTCAGGGAGTCCACCCTCTGGTGGCGGAACTCGACGTTGCCGATGCCGGTGATGTAGCCGACTTCCTCGTCGATCACCGACTCAGGCAGACGGAAGTGCGGAATCTGCGTGCGGATGAAGCCGCCGAGCTTGGGATCCTGATCGTAGATGACGATCTCGTAGCCCAGCACCGCCAGGTCACGCGCCACCGTGAGCGAGGAGGGGCCGCCGCCGATGCAGGCCACGCGCCGGCCGTTCTTCTCCGGCGCCTTCGGCATCTTCGAAATGATGTCGTCGTCGTCCTTGTAGTCGGCGGCGACGCGCTTCAGGCGGCAGATCGCAACCGGCTCCTTCTTGCCCTTCACCAGCGTCTCGTCCTCGACGCGGCTGCGCCGGCAGGCCGGCTCGCAGGGGCGGTCGCAGGTCCGGCCCAGGATTCCCGGGAAGACGTTGGACTTCCAGTTGATCATGTACGCATCGGAATAGCGTCCGTGCGCGATCAGCCTGATGTACTCGGGGACGGGGGTATGGGCAGGGCAGGCCCATTGGCAATCGACGACTTTATGAAAGTAGTCGGGATTGGCGATGTCAGTCGGCTTCAACATAAACTCCAGGCGGCGGCGGGAGCGGCGACTCAAAACTGGTAAACGACAGTTTAGATTACCCCAGACGGGGGGCGCATTGGGGGATTATTACCGTCCAGCGTCAAGCGCTAACCATTTGCAAACGTGCGGTAAATCCCGCACGCGTCGGAGGGGCTTAGCGTGGCGGGCGGTAGGCGCTGGGTGAAGCACCCGAAGCGCGCCGGAACATGGCGCTGAAGGCGCTCACGCTTTCGTAGCCGAGTTCGAGGGCGACCTCGGTCACGGCCTGGCCGCCGCCCAGTCGGCCCATCGCTTCGAGCACGCGCGCCTGCTGGCGCCAGGCGCCGAAGGTGAAACCGGTCTTCGTCACGAACAGGCGCGCCAGCGTTCTCGCGCTGGCATTGGCCCAACCCGCCCACTCTTCCAGGGTGCGCTGGTCGCCTGGATGGGCGAGCAGGGCCGAACAGAGCCGATGCAGGCGCTTGTCGCGCGGCATCGGCAGGTGCAGCGGCAGGGATGGTTCGCGATGCAATTCGTCGAGGATCAGCGCCACGACATGGCCGGCGGCACCGCGCTCGTCATAGTGAATCGGCAGTTCGGTGGCGCGCACGATCAACTCCCGCAACAGGGGAGATATATGGAGGACGCGGCACATCTCGGGCATGCCGGCGGCCGCATCCTGGCGCAGATACAGTGTGCGCATGGTCACGTCTCCGGACATCACGATGGAGTGGCGGACACCGGGCGGCACCCACAGGGCGCGCTGGGGCGGCACCACCCAGACGGCCTGGTCCGTGGAAATGCGCATCGTGCCCGCGGTCGCGTAGATGAGCTGGGCGCGGCGATGACGGTGCGGCGCGATCTCGAAGCTGTCGGGGAAGTCCTTGGGCATGGCCGCAACCGCCCGTGGGACTTGCTGGTAGTCCTCGGGGTTGGTCGACCGCAGTTTGGCTTGGCCTTTTTGCGACATTTGTTGGCAACATAGCGCAAGCCAGACAGGCGAACCAAGCCTAGTCTCGACGACCCTGGAGGAACGACAAGATGAGCCACGGCAGTCCCACCTCGATCCTGCTCAACATCGGCCACGCCATGGATCACTGGATCCTCGTGGTCTTCGCCTATTCCTGGGGGGTGATCGCCGGCGTCTGGGGCGTCGAGTGGACCGAGCTCACGCCGTTCAACTACGGCGCGCTCTTCATGTTCGGGGCGGG
>JBILYJ010000345.1:0-5800 GCA_044377795.1 Reyranella sp.
CAAATCCTAGGAGTCTCCCTCGGCCAGCAGGACCATGCGCACCAGCTCGGAAAGGCTGTCGGCCTGCATCTTGGTCATCACGTTGGCGCGATAGACCTCGACCGTGCGGGCGCTGATGCCGAGATCGTAGGCGATCACCTTGTTCGCCTTGCCGGCGGCGAGCCCTCGCAGGACGTCGCGTTCTCGTCCGGACAGGGCGTCCAGGCGCTTGCGGATCGCCACGATGCGGTCCTGGCGCTCGCGGGTGCGGGAATGGCTGTCGAGGGCAGATCTGATCGCCGACAGAAGGGCTTCGTCGTCGAACGGCTTCTCGATGAAGTCGACGGCGCCGGCCTTCATTGCCTCCACCGCCATGGGCACGTCGCCATGACCGGTCATCACGATCACGGGAAAGCCGGCCCTCAGCTCGACAAGACGGCGCTGCAGTTCCAGCCCGTCCATCTCCGGCATGCGGATGTCGGTGACCACGCAACCCGGCTGGGCGTCCGGCAGGGCCTTCAGAAACGCAATCGCGGACTCGTGCACGCGCACGGCAAGGCCCGCCGTGCTGAGCAGGAAGGCGAGCGATTGGCGGACATCGACATCGTCGTCGATCACATGAACGACCTGGCTAGGCATCGTCCGTCTCCCGGTCGTCAGCGGCCGCGCGCAGGGTGAAATGGAAGATCGTGCCTCCTCCCGGAGGCGACTCCACCCAGATCTTGCCGCCATGCGCCTCGACGATCGTGCGACAGATCGAAAGTCCGAGCCCCATGCCCTTGCGCTTGGTCGTGACGAAGGGCTGGAAAAGCTGTCTCGCCACCTCAGGGTCGAGACCGGCCCCGGTATCGGCGACAGTCACCTCGACCTGGTCTTCGAGTCCCGCCGCCGTCGCGATGTCGAGCCGGCGGACGGTCCCTCCCTCGCTCATCACCTCAATGGCATTGCGCATCAGGTTGACGAGCACCTGCTGGATCTGGATGCGGTCGGCGAGCACGAGATCGGCGGCGGGATCGAGCCTGAACGTGACCGCAATGCCGTGCTCCCTCACACCGACGAGCGCGAGCGTGCTGGCATCCTCGATCAACTTGGGAAGACTCTCGATCCGCCGCTCGCTCTCCCCGCGCGCCACGAATTCTCGCAGGCGACGGATGATCTGCCCGGCCCGCAGGGCCTGGTCGGCGGCCTTGGAGACCGCATCCCGGAGCATCTCGACGTGCTCGCCCTCCATCCTCTCGAGCAGGCGGCGCGAGCCCTTGAGATAGTTGCTGATGGCGGTCAGCGGCTGGTTGATCTCGTGCGCGAGCGTCGAGGCCATCTCGCCCAGCGCCGTGAACCGCGACATGTGGGTCACTTCCGACTGCAGCTCCTTCAGCCGGTCCTCGGTGAGCTGCTGGTCGGTCAGGTCGCGGATGAAGCCGGTGAAGTGATGGCGCTCGCCGGCGCGCAGCTCGCCCACCGTGAGATGCATCGGGAACGTCGTCCCGTCCTTGCGCCGGCCCACCACGATGCGGCCGATGCCGATGATCCGGCGCTCGCCGGTCTCGAGATAGCGCCCGATGTAGGCGTCGTGCTGCTCGCGATAGGGCGATGGCATCAGGAGGCTGACATTGCGGCCGCACGCTTCGTCCGCCTCGTAGCCGAACAGGCGTTCCGCGGTCGTGCTGAGCGATTCGATACGGCCCCGCTCGTCGATGATGATCATGGCATCGGGCACGGTCTGCAGGATGGACCGCAGGCGCGCTTCCGCCGCCTCGAGCGCAAGCGCGATCGACGTTTCGCTCATCGGAGCATCCGGCTCATCGACGCATCACCATGACACTGTGACTTATAGCATGCGCCGGCCTGGAGGGATCACCTCAATCAGGGTCTTATGAAGGAGAGCGGCGCGTCCTCGTCGAGATTGTCGATCGCCGCCGTGAGCTCCGCCGCGATGTCGTCGATCGGCCGACCCAACCGGAAGATGCGAATGGCCTCGGAGAGCAGGCACCGTGCGACCACGTCGTCGGCTACGCCCTGCTTCGATGCCTCGGCCAGCGCCGCCTCGACGTGCCGGGAGACCATTTGGTAAGTGCTCATGACGGTTCCTTCTTCAAATCCCGCGTGAATGCCGGCCGTCGGCATGACCGAGGTGGGTATCGAAAGCGGCGCAGACGAAACGCACCAGCGGACGGCCGCGCTCGGTGACGTGCAGTGACATGCCGTCGCGCTGGACGAGCCCGTCGCTGACCAGCTGGGGAAGCCCGGCCACCTCGGAAATAAACGACTGGGTCGAGGCGCCATGCCGGCGGCAGACGTCATCCAGATCGACCGAGAAGCTGCACATCAACCTCTCGATGATCTCGCCACGCAGCCGATCCGCCGCGGTGAGTTCCAGGCCCCGCGCCGAGGCGAAGCAGCCGGCCTCGATCAGCGACTGGTAGCGTCCCGGATCGGCGATGTTCTGCGTATAGCCGCGCGGCAGGCTCGAAATCGCCGAAGCCCCCAGGCCGACGACGGATGGCTGGTCGACCACGACATAGCCCTGGAAACTCCGGCGCAGCCGGCCGCGGTCTGCTGCAGTCGAAAGCGGGTCGTTCGGCCGCGCATAGTGATCGAGACCGACCTTCTTGTAGCCGCCCTCGACCAGGCGTTCCGCCACGAGACGGGACATGGCGGCCCGCGCCTCCGCCCCCGGCAGGCTCTCCGTGTCGATCAGGCGTTGTCGCGCTTTCATCCACGGGACATGCGCGTAGGCAAAGACGGCAAAGCGGTCCGGCGCCAGTGCGAGCGCGGCGTCGAGCGTGCGGGCAAGCGTCTCCGGCGTCTGCTTCGGCAAGCCGTAGACGAGATCGATGTTGATGCGGGCGATGCCGGCGGCACGGATCCTCGCGATGGCGGAGGCGGTATCCTCGATCGACTGCAAGCGGTTGATCGCCTTCTGCACGTCGATGTCGAAATCCTGGACGCCGAAACTCACGCGGTCGACGCCGATCTCCCGCATCGTCGCCACGAATTCCTCGTCACAGAAGCGCGGATCCGCCTCCATGGAGGTTTCCGAGCCGCTTCGCCGATCGAAGCGCGCGGCCAGCCGCTTTGCCACCGCGACGAGGTTCGCCGAACCCAGCTGCGACGGCGTGCCGCCGCCCCACTGGATCTGGCCGACCATCATTCCCGGCACGGCCTCGGCGACGAGATCGATCTCCTTGGCGAGCGCGCGGGCGTAGGCGCCAAGCGATTCCGAACGGTTCATCGCCGCCGTGTGGCAGGCACAGTACCAGCACAGGCGTGCGCAGAAGGGCACATGGAGATAGATCGTCGAGCAGTCGCGGCCCAGGTCTCCGAGCCACGCTTTGTGCTGCACGGCACCTACGGCACCGTGGAACTGGGCGGCCGTCGGGTAGCTCGTATAGCGAGGGACCGACCGGTCGTAGGCCGCGATGGTGGTGGCGTCCATCAGTGCGAGATCAGCACGGGAATGGTCATGCTGGACAGGAGCGTACGGCTTACGCCGCCCAGCACCATCTCGCGCACGCGTGAGTGACCATAGACACCCATGACGATGAGGTCGCTGCCGATATCCGCGGCCCGCGACAGGATGACGGCGCCCACGTCGCTGTCGGCGGCGACGTCGCGCTGGACCGTGACCTTCACCCCGTGACGGGTGAGCCACAGCGCCACATCGGCACCCGGCTCGGCGCCGTGGCCGTCCGGAGACGTACGCGGGTCGACCACGAGAATGACGACCTTCTTCGCCATCCGCAGGAACGGCAGGGCATCGGCCGCCGCCCGCGCACTCTCGCGACTGGCATTCCAGCAGAGCAGCACGGACTCGCCGATCGGCGCGCGCACGCCGATATGCGGGACGACCAGGGTCGGCCGGCCGCTTGCCAGAACGACGGCTTCGGGCAGGTCCGATGGGGTGGGCGTCTGGGCGTCGGGGTCCGTCTGACCAAGGACGAGGAGATCCGCATAGCGCGCCTGCATGACGAGCTCGGAATCGATGAAGCCGTCGGTCACGCGCCATTCATGCGAGGGAACGCGGCGTTCCTTCACGGCTTTCTCGAAGGCCGTGAGCGCGGTAGCCTGGTCGGCATCGGCGCTGGCTTCGTAGCTGGCGAACAGTGAGTCCATGGCGACACCGCCCTCGAAGAAGACCGGCGCTTCGAGCGGCGGACGGGCGTGCATGCCGACCAGATGGGCGCCATAGCGCTCCGCCAGTTCCGCCGCCACGGTCAGCCTCTGGCCAACCTTCGGGCTGGCATCGCAATGAACGAGAATCGTCTTGTAGGCCATGGGCATCCTCCTGAAGGTCAGTCGATCGTGCCGCGCCGCGAAGCGCGCGACCTTGACGCAGGTCAATCGCCACCGGGGAAAATCGTGGTCCATTGCCGTCGATGGACATCATTTCCCGCTTCTTCGCGATGTGCGGCGACGGCCTCATGGCCGCCGCATCGATGCCGCTCGGCCTGCCGGCAGCGCTGCTCCTGGCCGGCCTTGCCGGCAGCCTCGTGCATTGCGTGGGCATGTGCGGGCCGTTCGTGCTGGGCCAGGTGATGGTCTCCGTCGAGCAGCCGGGGGATCGTTCCTACGGCGAGTGGCACCGGCTGACCGGCGCCCTGCTCGTGCCCTACCATCTCGGCCGATTCACCACCTATACGGCGCTGGGAGCCCTGGCCGGAGGCGCGACGGCGGTATTTGCCTCCCTGGAAATGTTCGGCTGGCTGTCGGCCATTCTGCTGATTGTGGCGGCCGGCCTGCTGGCGGCGCAGGCCCTCGGCATGGCCGTGAACGCCGCCTCGCCCGCGACGACCCTGCTGGCGCGTCTCGCCGGCCCGCTCTCCGCTTCGCGCACCGCGCTGGCGCGGTATGGGCTGGGCGTCATCCTGGGCTTCCTGCCCTGTGGTCTTCTCTACGCGGCCCTGGCCGCCGCGGCCGGCACCGGCTCGGTCGTGTCGGGAGCCATCGCGATGGCCTGCTTCGCGCTCGGGACCGTGCCGGCGCTCGTCGCCGTCGGCTGGGGCGGGTTGATCATGCGGCGGCATCTGCGGACGATCGCGCGATGGGTCAGCCCGCCGCTCCTCGCCGGCAACGCGCTGGTTATGCTCGCCCTGGCGAGCCAGAGGCTCTGACAGCCCCGACCATCGAGATTTCAGCGGGTCGCGATGGACTCGAGAACGGCAGCCGCTGCCAGAACGAGCAGGATGGCGGCGAACAGCCACAGTCCAAAGGACCCGACGTCATGGACCAACTCCTCGGAGGTCATCCTTTTGTCTTGCCTGGTCATGTCGCCCTCCTGCAGCAGCGCCGGCACCGCGCGCGGCGCTCCTACTCTGCACAGCTGGCTAAGAGAATGTGCGCCAGCCGGCAATTCAGGAATTGACCTAGGGGAGTCTACGTAGCCCATCCTGCCGCGCTTACGCGCCAGGAGCAGGCTCCGGCTCGAAGTGGATGACGTCACGGTAGGCGTGCCACGTTGCGTGGGCGACCAGCGGCAGGGTCACGACCAGGCCGAGCAGTCCCGGGATCATGCCGAGGCCGGTGAGAAACACGATCAGACAGGCCCACAGGAGCATCGGCCGGTAATTGAGGCGGGTCGCGGCCACCGAGGTCGCGATCGCCTCGAAAATGTTCGAGTTCCGCCGGTCCAGCAGATAGGGAATGGAGAAGGCGCCGATCGCGAAGGCTATGGCTGCCAGAAAAGCACCCAGGCCGACGCCCAGCGCCAGGAACGGCAGGCTCTTCGAGGTCGTCCAGACGAGGTCGAGAAAGCGGTCCCAGGAGGGCACGGTGCGAAATTCGAAGAGAGCGAACAGGAGCTGCGCCATTCTCATCCAGGCCA